>DKQD01000020.1:8503-71661 GCA_002474345.1 Bacteriovoracaceae bacterium UBA7317 | reverse complement strand
CCAGAGTGGCATGAAGCACATGTGAGGTTCACAACCATAATTCTTAACTTACTTAAAACAGGCACTTTAAAAATGGGTTCAAAAACCTTGCCCCAAGTAACTCCATGGGGATAATTGAGCTTCTCACTTTTTGGTCTTTTCCAAAGTCCAACTTCATCAACCCATTCTTTGCCCCAAATATCGGGAAATACAATCGGAAAGGCCTTAAACATAATGGTGGGAACACCAGCATTTCCAACTGAAAAACTTTGAAACCAGTCGTAACTTTCTTTATTCTTTTTTACGTATTGGTCTATACTTTTTTGCCTTTTTAATCTCTCTTGTTCCCACCACTCAAAAGGAGTTTGCAGAGTTTTTATCTCTTGAAAATTCGAGTTTTTAGAATGGGCAAAATTTACGAATAGAATCATCAAAATAAGGAAGAATGAAGAAAACCTAGGGGCAGTAGTGTTTTTCATTAACTCACCTTGCGCTAAAGTTGAAAATAAAAAGGCTTAATATAAATAGTTGTGTTAAGCGTTTATATTTTAAACCCAAGGGCAATGGACTTCAATTTATTTGGCAAGCACCTCTCTATGGTTCAAGTTGATGGATAAGGATTTCTTTATAGCCTTTTAAAATGTCGCCTGAAAGGGACCGCTGTTCTTTTTTATCACCAAAAAAGAGGGTGAAGGTTTTTCCCTCTAAAAGATAAATGCCGAAATGTTCAGAATAGAGTGTATCTGATATTTTTACAAGCTCCTTCCACTGCCGCCATTTGACCATACGGTTCGGATAAAACTCAAACCTGTTGTCTTCGTAGCTTAGACCTGGGATGACTCTTATAGTGGGGCAAACTGCTTCAGCAAGAAAGCTAGGCCCCTTGTTATGAGCCGTAGAGTGGCAAAAAAGACTTTTTGTTCTAAATGTTAGAAGGATTTCTTTTCCCCACTCCTCTTGAATAGATTGCTCTTAAAAACCGAGTTTTGGAACTTTTAAAGTGATTTTTGCCGCATTTATTTTGTAGTAACCATTTTCCTTTATGGTACTGGCCTCGTTGTAAGCAACAAGTTTATCATTTTCGAAAAGAAGTATTCTATAGCCATTTTTACCATCGATACAATAAAACCGTTGCTTAAAACCTTCGTTTGCCAATATAGGCCTTGTAACGATTATAGAAATTAGGCAAAAGGTGAGAAATATTGAAATTAATTTTATTTTTAAAATCGGTTTCATTTGAGAAAAAGCCCTTTAAAAGTTTAGCACCTATTAAGAATGCCTTTTGTTTTATTGTCAATCACCTTTGACCATAGCTCGGCTTTTCATTAAAAAAGGGCATTCTTGTAGAAGGTCAATTTTTAAAAGTTTATAAAATATGGAAGATTATTTGTAGTCAGGAACTTTGCCAGAGTTGTTTTTAGTGTATGTATCGTAAGCTTAGCTAACATTTTTATCAAGAGCAAGGTTTTTATCGTATTCACCAGATTCTCTAAGCTTATCTAAACCTTTGTAAAACTTAGCGACTTTATCAGCGCGATGAGAGTTTTTCTTACGCATGATAAGATAAGAGGGGTTTTATTGGAGTGGAACTTTAAAGTGGGTGACTTTAGAAACACTCTTTAAAAGAAGGTTGTTAAGCTCGTAATAACCAGCATTAATTTTTTGAGGATAGATATCTATTTTACCCCTTAAAAGTTCCTTTAAATTTAGGATGCTTTTCCATTTTCTTTTAAAGTTTTTAATAATGGCTTTAGAAGAACTCTCTTTATTCCCAACTTTTCCAACTACCTTATCAAAAGTATCTGAGTAGCTGAATTAAATAATTCCTCTAACCTTTAACTTTTAAGCTTCAATTTCTTGCATGCAGCAGTCACCAAGTAATTTTTCTGTTGAGCTACAGTTGAATGGTTTTTCTTTTAGGTGGAAAAAAAACGTTAGTTTCTGTCATAACTCCATTACTGTATTCAAAAACAGCTTCCCTCTCTGGCTTTTTCATACAAATAATAGCACCGGCAACTTTTTTAATTTTTTTGGCCATGGTCATGCCTTTGGCGCAAGGAACGGATTTGAATTTTAATTCCAACTTTAAAAAATTTATTATAATTTGTGGTTAAGTATAATTGAGAAAATCATAAAAGGAATTTTGTCCAGGTTTACATGGTCGCTGGTCTGGGAGGGTAAACCCCTTCTGGTGTACTTGTTATCCATTCTTCCAAGGTGCTGATTAATTTATGTTTATCTCGAGGCAAAACTCCACCTAAAGGAAATTGATTTGAGACATGATTGGCCCTAAATATAATCTTTGGTGATTCTTTGAGGTTTTTTAATTGAAGGTTTTGAAGAATACCTTTCATCTCATAAAAAAGCTCTTTAGAAGTTAAAGGGGAAATGATCCCTCTCTCCTCCATTTTGTGATAAGGGGTACCGGGTACAGAAAAGGTGGTCAGAAAGGAAAGGTAATGTGGAGGTTCCTCACTTAGAACTCTGGCCGTTTCTTCAATATGTTCTTTAGAAAGCTCTCTTCCTCCTACACCTAACATGGCAATGGTTGAAAGTTTAAACCCTGATTCCTTGATCCTTCTGGTTCCATCGATCATGTCTTGAGCTGTATTTCCTTTAACAATTTTGTGAAGGACTTTGTCACTACCAGACTCCATTCCAAGGTAGGCCATGTTTAACTTGAGGTCGGAGAGTTCTTTAAGCTCATCTTTTGTTTTAGACAGCATATTTTCAGCTGTCGCATAGATCCCCACGCGGTCTAGTTGAGGAAACAGTCTATTGATTTCTTGAAGAACTTCTTTAAGGAGGTTGGTGGGTGCACCTAGGGCATCACCGTCACAAAGAAAAATTCTCCGTGGTGCTTGACCCACCTTATGGTAAAAGAGCTGGGCGGCCTTAAGGTCTTCAAAAATAGAATCTTTGTCCCTTACCTGATATTTTTTGGACCGGTACATATCACAATAGGTGCATTTATTATTAGAGCAACCAATCGTAACTTGGATAAGGAGGCTGTTTGCTTCTGAAGGAGGCCTGAAAACTGGGGGAACAAGTTTTACAGGAGGTGAAAAAAACATGCATTGGTCCCTTTGAGCTTTTTTTAGTGGTTTTAACTAGATTTTTGTAGTCAGAAGTTTATTTTTTTTAAACTGAAAAATCAAAGGTTAATGAGTATTGTGTCATGCATTATGGTGAGGTTTTTTAGAGGTGAAAGCTTTTTTCCAATGTGATGGCAGTGTATTTGGTTTTTTTTGACATGAGATAGTTTGTAAGCTTCCCTTTTAACGACCTTTTTTTTGAGTTTTCCTATCTCTGATGTTAGTCCGGAGGTCCCAGATTTTTGAGTGAGAGGGGTGGTTTTAAAATGGATGTTTTCAAATTGGCCATTACCTTTAAAGAATTAGATTTATATATTATGCTTTTAATAATTTTATTGAGGATAAAAAACTGAAAAAATATCAGGAGGGGCTTAATAAAGTCACGAGTGATTAAAAATTTCTAGAAAGGTTAAAAGAAAAGTTCAAAAAAAGAAAGATCTACATTCCTTTGTGATAATAAATTTAAATCCATCTTATTTAACTAAAAAAATAAGTAAATTTTTTTAATACCTATTTTAAAGGCGTTAGAAGAACGTGCAAAAAAAAACTGGCGCTCCTTTTTTTTAGAAGCTTTCTAAAAAACCTTTTTTAAAGAATTTAATTTGAATTAAGTCGTCAAAAAAAAAGAGATTTTATAAATTAAGTTTTGTTGGACGCCATTTTTTTTTAGGAAAAGTTTCCCTACCCATTATGATAAGACTCAACGAACCAAAAGATTTTAGAGCTGCACGTTTGTTCCCTCGGTACGTTTCCTCCCATTAAAATCTTTTCTTTTTATTTGAGGTAATGGATATGCCTATTTTAAAAAGAAACACTTTGTTGTTACTTATTTTTACGTTGACTCTTTTAAGTTGTGACCCTCCTGAGTTTAAAGAGGATCTTTTTTCTTCCTCTTATATAAAAAATGAAGAAAATGAACTGGGTGAAGACGATGACCCAAAAGATTTAAAAGAGCCTGAAGTTGAAAAATCGATAGATTTAAGCCCTCCTAAGTCTCGTACGGTGAAAGAAACCTTTTATCAAGTTGAAAGTCAAAGGGAAAAGTTAGACATCCTTTGGGTTATTGATAACTCGGGCTCCATGGAAGAAGAACAGGATTCTCTAGCGAGAAACTTTGATTTATTCATTGAAGAGTTCTTAAAAAAAGACATTGATTTTAAAATGGCCATCACCACAACCGACCCCTATGACTATGGTCGTGCCGTGAATGGAATAGAGGGACTTACGAGGGTTGAGGCCTTAAAAGATGAAGCGGCTTTTTTAGACGACTTTA
This sequence comes from Bacteriovoracaceae bacterium UBA7317, assembly GCA_002474345.1. Classification (GTDB taxonomy): domain Bacteria; phylum Bdellovibrionota; class Bacteriovoracia; order Bacteriovoracales; family Bacteriovoracaceae; genus UBA7317. The sequence goes on along the minus strand of DKQD01000020.1, from coordinate 67,314 downwards.
TAGAAAGGGTCCGGGTTGGGATTAATGGTTATGGAAAAGAACAGGGGTTAAAAACCTCTTTAAATTTTCTTGACCGTTATGGAAGCAACTTTTTAAGAAAGGACGCTTTTTTGATCGTAATTTATCTAAGTGATGAAGACGATCAATCGGGCATTTACCCTGACCGCTTTTATGAATTAATTATTAAACATAAATCTAATACAGGCCAAGTTAAAATTTTTAGTATCGCCAACTTAAAGGGTCAAAGTCATTCTTATAATGAAAGTCCGGGTGAAAGGTATTGTACTTTATCGGAAAAGACAGGAGGTCTTTGTTCTAACATCAGGGATGATTTTTCCCAAATCCTACAAGAATTTGGAAAAAAAATGGCCGAATTAAAAGACATCTTTCTTTTAAAAAAACAACCCTATAAAAATGAGCTCGAAGTCCTTGTGGAAGGAAGAAGTGTTTTAAGCGGGTGGTCGTATGATGAAAAATCAAATGCCATTAAGTTTGAAGAAAACGCCCTCCCAGTGGAAGGAGAAAAAGTTGAGTTTATTTACAGCTTAAAGATCTAGAAGGGGGTTAAGAGGATGCTTGCTCGTTATTTAATTGTATTAGGGTTTATTTTATTCCCTTTAAGTTACTCAAAGATCTTAAAGGGCAGTGAAAGTGACGTTAATAAAATACGTTGGTTTGACCAAAAAAATAAAGTCTATGTTTTACAAAATAGAGTCCACAAAAAAAAGGACCGGATTTTATTTAACGTAGGCGTCATTAAAGGTCTTGAAAATGATTACCAGGATACTTTAGGGTTTCTTTTTGGTGGCCAGTATTTTTGGAGCGAAAACTTTGGATTAGGTTTTTCTTACAGAGCTTATGGCCATTTAGACAATAATGCCTATGAACTTTTAAAAAAATTAAATGGCGTGACGCCCTTTTTAAGAAGGGAAAAAGAATTAATGGGGGTCACATTTTTGTGGTCCCCCTTTTACGGAAAGATCAATACCTTTAACCAAATCACTTACTTTGACTGGTATTTTGGTGCGGGCCTTGGGTTTTTAAAATCGGAAAGTAATAGCGATTCTTTTAAAAATTCAAGTGGCACAAATACCTTCAAAAGTGAAAAAAATTTAACCCTTTTACTAAAAAGTGGCCTTAAGTTTTATTTAACAAATACCCTTGATCTAAGGTTTGAGTACTTACAAAAAGTTTTTACGGCCCCTACGGGACTAAGTAAAAAAGATTTACGTTTTAAAGCGGACTTAAGCCTAAGTGTTGGGTTTAGTTTCTAGGAAGTAAAAGATGTTTTTTAAGCTAATAATATTTTATGGCATTTTTATCTTTTCTTTTTTGGGAGAAAATAACGCCTTTTCAAGCGGGCATAAAAAGAAAAAGAATCAAAGCTTTTGGTTTAGAAAGGACTTTAACCGTTTGTTTAAAAAGGAAATGTATTTTTCTTCCTATTGGCCCTTTTTAAAGATCAAAAAGACCATAAAAAATAAAAAAAAGGCGTTAAAACTTGAAAACATTTTAAAAGAGAAGATGCTCCTTAAAAATCATTTTAAGCTAAATTACAGTGACTTTAAAAATTGTAAAAGTCAAAAAAAGTTAAAAGATCCATGCTTAATAAATAAGGCCAGAAAAAACTATCAATTGGGAAAATTTGAAAAGGGCCTAAAAGAGTTAGAAAAAATAAAAATTTATGGTCCCGCTTGGCCTTATTTACTTAGAGAGAAGGCCTGGTTTCACTATCAATTAAAAGAGTATAGAAAAGTTTTGGGGATCATTTTAACTTACGAATCCCCTTTTTTAGTCCCTTATAAAAAACCAGAGGATAGGTATCTTGAAACGTTAACGTATTACAAGATGTGCCTATACGATGAAGCTTTCCATCAGACGAAGGCCTACCTCATTTCTTCTAACCACCTCATTAAAAAATATAAGGCCAAAATAAATTCTATCAAAAAAAGACCAAATGCTAGTTGGGTTAGGCTTAAAAGCGAAAAAGGGGAAAGGTCCTTAGTCAGTGATTATAAAAAGAGGATGGTCTTGAGTCATTTTTTTCTAAGGGATGAACTTATGAAAAGGGAATGGCAGAGGTTAAAAAAACATATGGGCCTTATAAATAAAAAGAACATTAGAAAAAAATTAAAACAAATGATTAAAAAAAATAAAGTGGAGACCCTCCTCTTTTACCAAGAAACTTTAAAAAAACGAATCAGTGAGCTTAAATTTTTTAAAAAGGTCTTTTTAAATTTAAAGGTGGAGCTTTTTAAAAGAAAAAGAGACCGGGTTTACCACTATGGTTTAGAGGAAATTTCTAAAGGCGAAAAAAATTTAAAGGTTAAGACACTAACAAAGGGCAAAGACATTTACCCTTTTAAAGGAGCCTTTTGGGTGGATGAGCTTGGAAATTACCAATCGAGCTTAAAAGAGCAATGCACGAAAAAAGAAGGGGGGGCGTCATGATGGCCAAAAAATACTTTTGGATTTTCCACCTCTTGCTTTTAGTGAACTTAAGCCTCGCCCTTAATTATGCATTTGCAAGGGAAGTTAAGGAAAAGGTCATTTACCGCTATAAAAAAAGTGAAACCATTGACCTCGGAGAGCTCAATGTTAAGGGCAAAAATATGGCCCCAACCGACCTTACGGTGAGAGAAAGATTGAGACACAACCCGAATGAAAATATTTATGAAAAAAAGGACTTTGAGACAGAAATCAGGGACGATTTTAATTTTTTAAAAAGAGGAGGCCTCTTATGATTCAAGAAACAAATATCATACAGGACTTTAGTCATTTTATGAATGAGGGTGGTCCTTTTATGTGGGTAATCCTAAATATGTGGTTGTTAGGAGTTTTAATCTCTTTTGAGCGCTGGGTTTCTTTTTGGCGTTACGATGTGGACTCAGAAAACCTCCTGGTCATTATCAAAAGAAAAGTTCTTTTGGGAAAAATCAAAGAGGGGATCGATCATTGCGGGAGGGGACGACCTATCGTGTGTAAGGTCATAAAGTCAGGGCTTCAAAGGGCCAACCAAAGTAAAGAGCAGATTAAAGATGTGATGGAGGCAACCTTTTTATATTTATTGCCAAAAATAGAAAAGAGGATGAATTCTCTCGCCCTTATGGCCAATATTTCAACCCTTTTAGGATTGTTAGGGACTATTTCGGGTCTTATTCAATCCTTTGCCGCCGTTTCAAAGGCCGACCCCGCTTCTAAAGCTGAGCTTTTGGCCTTAGGGATTTCAAAGGCCATGAACACGACAGCGCTTGGTCTCCTTTGTGCCATTTCACTTATGGTCGTCCACTCGTTTCTTGTTTCAAAACAAAATAAGATCATTAGTGATGTGGAACACTCGACTTTAAGCCTTGTTGACCTTTTGGGCACTAAAAAAAAGTTGGCACCAAAAGATAATGGACTGAATGAAAAAGCGTGAGGTTAGCCGTGAAAGAAAAAAATAAGGGAAAGAGGATTGAAAGGTTAAACTTAATCCCCATCCTAGACGCTATTTTTATTTTTATATTCTTCCTCCTTTTGTCTGCGGAGTTTGTTCAATTGGGGGAAATCGCTATGAAAGTTGACCCCTTGGCAAAAAGTGCCCGAGGGGGAGGAGGTCAAAAAGAAAGCTCCGTCAATCTTTTTTTAAAAAAGAAGTTATTGGTCTTAGAAACCGACCATGAGGCCCTAAAAGAAAAGATCGTTTTAAAAATTGATCATGAAAAAAACTATTTAAAGGAGCTTCATAAAAAATTAGTGGAGCTTAAAAAGAAAATGCCTGATGAGAGGAAAATTAAGATCTGGCCATCAGACAACGTAAGCTATGAAAGCGTTTTAAAGGTAGTGGAAGTTGTTAAGTACTCTTATAAAAAAGATAAAAAGAAAAGATTCCCCCTTTTTGATCTTGTGACCTTAGGGCATTTAAAAGGAGGGCTTTAATGAGAAATTATAAAACCAGAAAAAAACAAAATATGAGTGACGTGGATATCACCAGTTTGTTAGATATTTTGATCATTTTATTAGTTTTTTTACTAAAAAGTTATAACCCTAATAGCTTTAAAACTCATTTAGCAAACCCTTTAACGCCACCTAGTTTAAATCAATACGCTAAGGGAAAAAAGGTCCTGTCGTTACAGGTTAATGAAAAAAAGGACGTCTTTATTAATGAATTAATGATTGGTCCTTTAGGGGGAACAGGGATTCACGAAAAAATTAGGTCCTCATTGGTGGGGTCCATGAAAGAGGAAAAAGGAAAGCGTGAGGGGATTAATATCATTATCGATAAAAAGATCTTTTACAAAGACGTTAAGGTTTTAATGGGGATCGTTAAAAAAGTTGGCATTAAAAAGATGAGGTTCATTGTAAGGGGAGCATAATTATGGATTGTATAACTTTAAAAATGAGAGTGGTTTTAATTTTTACTATCTCAATTTGTTTTTTAGGCTTAAACCTTTTCGCCAAAGAGTTAAAAGGGATGAAAAAATGGGATAGAATAGAAAGTCTTATATTTGAAGAGATCCAATCGATTAAAAAAAATAAACCCCTTACAGAAAAAAAATATTATAGAGTGTTAGAGCTTTTATCAGAGAGGTTAAGCATCCTTAAAAAAAGAGAAAATAGTCTTTTAATAAATTCTTTTGATGAATTGAATCCTTTAATTAAGAAAAAGAAACTATCAAAACTTAGGGCCTTAAGGGAAAAAAAATATTGGGAAGTAAAAAAGTTAGGTGACAGGGCCTTAAGAAAAAAAATATCTAAAAAGATGAAGGGGAAGATTTTATTTCTTTTGGGGTTAAACTCGAGGGATTATTCCGATGGATCGGGGCTTGTTAAGTATTTAAAAAAGGCGCTTCGCTATAAAACCGAAAAAAAATTAAGGTATATAATAAATGTCGAATTGGCGGAGCATTTTTATAATGAAAAAGAGTTTTCCAAGGCCTTAGAGCACTACCAAGTCGTTTTAAAAAACACAAAAAATGATTGGTATTATAAGCACTATTTTAATGCTTCATGGTGCCTTTTCCGCTTAAAAAAGAGAAAGGTGGCCTTAAATAATATGGAAAGAATCCTTTTGGAGGAAAAAAAATGGAAATACTTTCAAAATAAAAAAATAGTGATGGAAAGCTATTTTATATTTTCTTCCTTTTATAAAGACATTAAAAAACCTTTGTTTTTCCTCTATCGTTTGGGAGGAGAGGCCAAATCCGTTTCTAACTACTTAAGATTTGCTAAGATGACTTCAAAGCAGGGCCTTTATAAAAAGACCAAAAGCATCTTAGAATTTATAAATAAGAAAAATAGATTTGAGCTTAAAAAAAATAAATACTTAAAGGCAAACTACCTTTTTTTTAAAATTAATTTCTTGATGGAATTTAAAAGGGAAAAAGAATACCTTTCTTTATTAAAAAAAATAAATAAAAATTGGGTTGATTTTCTTAAAAAAGAAGAAAAAAACAAATTGATTTTGAGTCTTGAAAAGTTGATCCTTGCCTATCAAAAATGTGTCTATAAAAACAATAAAAAGGTTCACCAAAAGGGTCTTTGCTTTAAAAGTTTTAAGATTGTAAAAAAAGCCTACCTTGAATTTAAAAGGGATGAGTCGGTTAAAATGGAGTATTTTACCGGCAATGTCTATCAAACCCTAGGGAATGAAAAAGAGGCAACCAAGTCCTATAAATTGGCCATTAAAAAGTCTGTGGCCCATAAATTAGACCTTAAAAAAAATAGGGAGTACTTAAAAAAGGCACTTCTCGATTTAATAAAAATTCAACTGAAGCTCCCTAAAAAAAGAGAATTACTCTGGTCCCTTAAGATTTTTTTAAATTATTTTCCTCACCATAACCTTTCTGTATCTTTTTATAAAAAAATGTTCACCCTCCATTATAGGTTAGGTCACGACCGAGAGGTAGAAAGTAACTTTGAGGAATTTAGAAAAAAGTACCCAGGTCAAAAAGCCATTATAACCAAAATGGTTAATCAAATTTTAAACAAATTGATTTTAAAAAAGAAGGTAGACAAACTTGAATTTTGGGTTAAGAAAATTAAAAAAGAAAAAATAGAGGTACCTAAGGAGACCTTTAAAAACGTTTTAGGCCATTTGGCCTCTTTTCTTTTTACTAAATATCAAAAAATGGCAGACGAGGGCAGTGTTAAAGAATCGAAAAAGGGCTTTTATAAAATGATCTCGGGGGGACTTTTCTCTAAAGTTGTCGTCTCAAAGGCCTACTTTGCCCTCGCCTTTATTCAAAATCGAGAGGAAAGCTACCTTAAGGCCTACAAAAGTTTTTTAGAAGGGGCTAAAAGGCACAGTTTTGGAAAAAAAGATAAAACCTTGGGGACCATGACGTCTTTACTAAATCAGTTTTTTTATTCTGTGGGAAGGGAGCACTATTATATCGGGGCTTCTTTAATTATTGAAAAAATTTGCTTTTTAGGTGTCCTCCAAAAAAATATGATGATGGAAGACCTTTTTAATTACTCTCTGGCGGACGGCTCTTATAGCGTTATTAAAAAGAGTTTAGATAAATTTCAAATGTGTGGAACGACTGAGCAACTTAAGAAAAAAATAAAAGTGTCACTTGATTTTTATTTAAAAAGAAATGATTTTAAGTCCTTCCACCTCTTAATGAAAGAGTACCGAACAAAAATATCGCTTAAAAATTATTGGTGGGTTCCCTTTGTCTTTGAGGTCGAAAAAAAGCGGCAAGAGAAAACGGTTAAAGTAAAAGAGGACATTTTAAAACTCTTTAAAGAGAAAAATAGAGAGTATGAAACCCATGTTTCTTTTAAATTAAATTCCCTTAAAAAAATGGAGGAGATTTATTTTGACATGAAAAAAAATGAAAAAAACGTAACGGAAGAGAGGGTTATTATTGATTTAAAAAAAATAGGGGAAATAGAGGCCTTAAATGAAATCTTTCTAGGTAAAAATTCCTTTCCGGTTGAGTCTCTTACTTCAACTCCCCTTGTTCTCAATTCTCTTATAGTTTTATTAAAAAAGATTGAACTAAAAAAGGGAAATTTTTCTGCCTTAAAAAATAAAGTAAAAAAAGAGGTTCAAAAGTATAAAAAGTTCTTGGGGGAAGAGGTCAATTATAAAGAGACGTCCTCAATAAACGACTATCCCATAAATAAAATGATTGTCACAAGGGACCTTTAAAAAGGAGTTCTGGATGAAAGGCATAGAATTAAAAAAGATTTGGGCCTTCCTTATTCTAATGGGACTTATGTCTTCGTGCGCTCAAAAATTTAAAAGAAATGTCGTCCTTGACCCATTAAAAGACTCCTTAAGAAAGGAATCTCTCATGAGGTACAGCGATGAAAGGTTAAGGCCTTATTTAAGTCAAAACTCACCCTATAAGGATTTGAGCTCTTGCCACAAAGGGATTTTTAAAAAAAATCTCCTCCCTTTAAAAAGAAAAGTTTTAAAAGACCCAAAAAACACCAAAATTTTAAATGAATTAGGCGTTTGTTACTATTTATTAGGGCAATTAAACCTTTCTTATTACCACCTGTCTTTGGGCCTAACGAAAACCTCTTCAAAAAATAAAGGTCTTAGAAGTAAGCTCTATAATAATAAAGGGCTCATTTATCTAAAGTGGAAAAATTATAAAATGGCCCTATTAAACTTTAAAAAGGCCCTTAAAGAGGACAAGCATTCTTTCACCGCCCATTATAATGTTGCCCAACTCTATTTAAAGTTCGGAGATTTCGTTAATGCTTTATCCCATTTGTATCAAATTCCAAACGCTGAAGAAGATAGCGGCGTCATTATATCTAAGGCCTATGCCCATATTCTTAAAAAAGAATTTAAGAGCTCTTTAAACTTATTAAACAAATTAGAAAAAAAGGAGGCCAAAAGAGAGGACGTCAAAGCCTATAAGGAATACTTAAATTTTAAATTAGGAAAAGCAATAGAAAGTGAAGAGATAAAAAGCCGATTGGAAAGGTTAGGTTTAAACGAGAGAGGCCTTTTATGAGAGAAGAAATTAATAAAAAAGATATTAACCTTAGTTTTAAAATCTTTAGTGAGGATAAAAGGGGGCTTTCCTTTGGGCTTACAAAAGATCAAGTTATTGTCGGTAAAAATAAAAACTGTGACGTGGTTTTAGATAATGAGCAGTACTCGGACTACGAAATCATTTTTTTCAAAACAAAAGAGGGGAATCATTTTGCAAAACCCCTACATCACTATGAAGAGCTTTTAATTAATGGAAGGAGTAATGTTAAAAAAGGTCTAAAAGAAGGGGACATGATTACTTTTGGCCCAATAGAAGGGATCTTAGAAAAAAATGAAGAGGAAATGATTGAAGAGGTTAAAAGTGAAAAGTCCGATGGCCCTCCTTCTTTTTTTAAAGAAGGGCCTGATGAATTAAAAATGCTTGAAAATCAATTTGTCAAAAATATTGAAAATCTTGATAAGTGGCAGGCCAATCCTTTAGAAAAACTAGAGTTTGATTTTCTTGAAACCAAAAAGGTGAATAGGGACATTCAAGAGGATGAACTTTTTAAAAAAGTTAAGTTAAAAAGTGAGTTTTTAGAAATTGAAATCTATTCGTCTGGTAACCTTATTTATAATGAAGTGAAGTCTCTTAAAAGGGGTGACCTTGAAATCACAGGCAAAAAAAATAAAAAGTCCGCCCATTTGGTCATTCCTTTTTTAGAAGGGGAGGAAAAATACCCCTTTATAAAGAAAGTGAAGAACGGCGAAATTCTTTACCGTCCTCTTCCTGAGTTAAAAGCTATTAAAGAGGAAAAAAATTTAAAAGAAAACCGCTTAACAGAATGGGAGGCCCTTAAAAAAGGAGAGAGCGTTTGTTTTGTAAAAGGGTGTAACCATTTGGTGATAACTTTAAAAGATGAAAAAAGATTGGTTAACCCAACAAGACTTTTAACCTTTAATAAATCGGATTCAAAGGTTTTTTTAGTAGGTCTTTTTATAACCCTGATTCTCTTTTTAATAGCGAACCTTTTTTATAAAAAAGAAGAGGTTAAAGAAAAAAAGATCATAAGTGAGACACTTATTTCTTTTAATGATTCAAACCCTCAACCAAAAACCGAAAAATTAAATAAAAAACCACAACTGATTCCACCTCAAAAAAATCAAAAAATAATAAAACCAAAAACTAAAACAAGGCCTATAATAAAAAAGGTGATGAAAAAAAAGAAAGTGAGAGTACTTGGATCTATAAAGAAAAAAAGGGATCAAAATAAATTAAAAAAGGCCTTTGATCATTTTTTAAAAAAAGGTGGGCCAAAATTAAAGCAAATGAAAAAAAGAAATGATTTAACTCTTAGAAAAAGAGGCGCCTTAAATCCAAACCTTACATTAAAAAAAGTAAAGTTTGGAATAAAAACAGGTGGTGTCTTAAAAGGAAAAACCCATTTTAAAGAAGAAAATCTTTCTAAAAAAATTGGGTCGAATCATTTAAAAAAGGAAGTGATAGATATTTCAAAGAGGACCGTTTTATTAGGGGCCTTAGACCCAGAAGTGATAAGAAAAATACTTATGAAGCATCTTCACCAATTTAAATTTTGTTACCAGCAAGAGCTTGCCTTTAATAAATTTGTTCTTGGAACAACAACAAATCTCAACTTTTTGATTTCTCCCCTTGGGAGTGTCAAAAAAGTTAAGCTTCATTTTAAAGGAAAGGCCTTCACCAAAAGTGGAAAAACGTGTTTAACAAAGGTTTTAAAAGGAATGACCTTTCCTAAACCAAAAGGTGGAGGAGTGGTGAGGGTAAAACAACCCCTAAACTTTTCTAAAGATTTTAAAAGGCCTTAAGAAGAGTTAATAAGGTTTTGGGTTTGTTAAAACTTGAAAAAGTTCCATTCCCTCATGAATAACAGAAGTTGTTGAGTGGGTGATGACAAAGCCATCTTCTTCGGCGACCAAAGAAGTCTTCGCTTTCTTTATTTTTTCGAGGGAATCGATTCCTCTCAGATTCAAAAAGGATGCCAAAACGTCTCCTTTTTGGAAACCCTCCCCGGGGCTTTTTAAAAATTCAACGAGTCCAGCTTTCGGGGAGTAAATTGTTTTATAGTCTTTAAGAAGGCAATAGTGTTGTGTGGGGTTTTCCGGCGCTGGCGGATCAGACAGTGAGAGGTCCTTAAAGTTAAGGTAATTCACAATCCTGGCCGCATCCTTTTTGGCCTCTTGCTCATTTATGGTTTCTTCACTGCCAAGCTCTAGCGTGTAGGATTCAAAACCAAAGGAATGAGACTGACCTCTTTTTTGAAATTCTTTTTCCAAAGTGAGCCACGGCATGAAGGTCGCTTCGTCCATGGCGCCTGCGAATTTATTGGGAATAATGAGGGAAAAGGGAGTTAAAAAGTGCTTGGCCGAGGATTTTTCAAACTCACCAGCGTACAAATAGCGGGTTGCCTTAGGTCCTGTATGAAGGTCTAAAACAATGTCTGCTTGAGTGGCCAGTTTTTGAAGTGTTATGTTTAAAAATTTATTATCGCTTGGCCCTTTTCTTTTTAAAAAATTTCCCCAGTAAAAATCATATGCATTTTTAATAAAAGTTTTAAAGTGGTCTTTGATAAGGTCATGATTTATGTTTTTTTTTATCATGTCATCGACAAATTTTTGGACATCAAAATTCGTTTCCTCTAGAGAAAGACCAGATAAATCGACATAATTTCTGTTCCAATTATCACCTGTTACGGGATTAAAACGGCCTTGAGTCGTGGTTCCACTTTTTGTATTGATTCCGATGGGATTTGCACAAGGAATCAGCACGAACTCACCCTTAAAATCTCTTTCTTTTAAAATTTTTAGGAGCTCGTAAATAACCGCATTTCCCTGAATTTCTGCACCGTGTACGCTTGCTTGAATATGGACCTTTGGGCCACCTTCTTGACCTTTAAGAGTCAGAACTTCGATATTTTGTTGATCTCCATTGGCAAGATTTCGGATCGGAATAAGTTTTTTTTGGAATTTTTTCATGATTTATACTTGTAAAAAATTGGCAAGAAAAGTGACGCTAAAATGGTAAAAAAAATGACCCTAATATGCTTTAAAAGCTGTCTTTTTGGCATAAAAGATGGTCCACTTTTCTCTATTTAGGCCCTTAGTATAGCTAAGTTACTTAATTTAGGTCAAAGGAATTTGAAAGCTTTCCTGTTTTTCTTTTTCTTTTTGGCCCAGCTCACTTTTTTTTGTTTGGAGCTTTTCTTTTAAGACCTCTTTAGCGGTCACTAAATAATCAAAAGACTCATCTATTATAACCACGGTTTTCTCAATCCCCACTCCATAATAATAGTTGAGCTGGGGCTTCACGCTATTTAGGCCCGACTTTGAAAGAGGGTAGAGACCAAGGCCAAAACTTAAGCCAATAAAAAATATTACAGTCTTTGATTTCCATTGCCCCTTTTTAGGGGACTGCTTTTTATTTATTGGTTTCTGCTTTTTCACTTTTTCAGTTTCCATGATGGGTGCTTTTTCCATTTCAAAAAATCCTATTTAATGTGGTTTTTGAAGACCATAAAAGGTGTTTGGCCTTTATTAGCAAAAGAACTTTCAATTGAGCAATTAAAAAAGGGGTCTTAAGACCCCTCTTTGCAATAACGAATTTATAAGCTTAATTTATTTACGGTATGATTTCATTTTGTGAGTTGGGAAGCCAAGTTTCTTGTACTTAGCTTTTAGCTCTTTAACAAACCCAGGGTCCATTTTAGGAGACCTAGATAAAATCCAAAGAAATTTTCTTGAGGGAGCTCCTACAACAACATAAGAGTAGTCATCAGCAAGCTCTAAAATCCAGTAGTCACCTTTTGCTTGCTCAGGGAAGGCCCTGCTAAACCAGCTGTCAAAACTAACCATTAGTTTAGAGTTCGTAACTTTGTCGACGAGCTCAGCTTTTCCAACGGCAACTTTTTTCTTTCCAAAAACTTTTGTTTCACATCTGTTTGTGACTTTAATGGTTTCTTCATCGATTAGGTCATAAGTAGCTGTGGCATTAAAGCAGTTTAGTTGAAAAAAGACAGGTAACCTGGCTATTTCATGCCAAGTTCCTAAATACTTTTCTACATTGACGTAGTTAGCAGTATTTAGCTTAGTCTTGTTTGCAGCAAATACAGTTGATGAGATAAAAAGAATAAAAGGTATTAAATACTTCATATTTTCCTCCAAAAAGTGCCTTTTCTATTTATATGGTTCATTCATATAGGGTGGCATTAGTCATGTCTAGAGGATTATTAACACATTTTGTTGACCTGAAGCAAAATTAAAATAAGCCCTATAGCTAGGTTTACCTAGACATTTAATAGACCTTTAAAATAATCGATTAGAAAGGTAAAAGGTCTTCGGCCCTCTTGCCTCCTTGAAGAGTTGGAGCGGAAGGACTCAATGGAATTTTTTTAGTCACTTGCCTATAAAGCTCCAGGTACTTCCTGGTGTAGTCTTTTATGGCAAACCTCTCTTCAACATACCCTCTGATTTCATCTGGATCAAAGAAGTGAGGCCTTTGGGAATTGACAACCTCTTGGAATTCTTCAAAAGTTTGGCATGTAACCCCAACATTAGGCTTGATAATTTCTGGGAGGCTTCCATAGGGAGAGCCAATAACTGGTAAACCGAGAGCCATGGCTTCTATCATGGCAAGCCCAAAAGGTTCGTGCCACCGAACAGGAAAAAGAAGGGCATCACATTGGGAGAGGAGCTTGAGTTTTTCCTCCCCTCCAACTTGGCCGTGACTTTTTACGTAGCGGGATGGCCAAAAAGTTCTTCCACCGAGAATATCGAGGTGCTTTTTGGTTTCTTTGATGGCCTTTACACAATGGTTTAGGTTTTTGACCCTCCAACTGGCCTTTGCTAGAAAAGCAAACTTTTTCCATTCAAGCTTATCTTTGCTCCGACCTATATAAGGGTACTCATCTAAATCCAGGGCATTATGGATAAATTGATCACTACCGTGGATTTCTGCATGCTTTTTAGAAACAAAAACGGAGTTTTCGGGGAAAACTTCTCCAATTTGACCATTTCCATGAACTGTAATGAGGTAAGGGACACTGCTTTTTACGGGAGCATTGACACTTAAATGGAGAATATCAAGGTTTTCCGGAAGGTAGTGTTCAAAGTCTGGGTCTTTTTTGGGGTCAAAGGGAATGAGCTCTATACCTTTATCTTGAACCTGACTTTCAGGATGTCCAATATAGACGACTTTATGACCTTGTTTAACCAGTTCTACCATATGCCAATAAAGGATTCTTTCTATACCTCCATACTTAAGAACTGGCAGTTTAACATTGTGAAAAAAAACGACTTTCATTTAATCAATCCTTTTTCCATCTTGAAGGTCTTTTAATTTTGAGTATTTGAGCAGAGCTGAAAGAGAGTTGATGAGGCAAATAATAAACCCGTAGCGGCCATCAAAAAGACCTCTTTTCCAAAAATAGTCCCTCAAGAACTTTAGAGGAGGTCTTGTGAAGATTTTAAAGTGATTCGATTTAATACCCTTTTTGTAAGCTGCCTTTGCTGCTATGGTGGTGAATTTATTGGTCTGGTTCACATGGTCTGAAATTGAGTTATAGCTATAGTGAAGGAGGTCACCATCCAAAAAGCCCGTCTGAGAGTTTGGTTTCATCTCAATAATGTCATGGGGGTTCATACCTGCCCACCGAGCGTGGTTTTTATGAAATAACCGTAGTTTCTTGTCTGGGTACCAACCACAATGTTTGACCCATACACCGGCGTAATTTGTGAGTCTATTAAAGCAGAAACCATAAAAACTAGGTTTAGGGCCTAGCTTTTTAATATTTTTTATTGAGTTTTTTAGGTCCTGACTCAAGACTTCGTCGGCATCAATAGATAAAACCCATTCATACTGAGTTTGGTCGATAGCAAAGTTTTTTTGCTCGATATGCCCTGGAAAAGGTCTTTTTATAACTCTCGCGCCAAGTTTTTCTGAAATTTGAACTGTTTTGTCGTCTGAATGAGAGTCAATCACTACGATTTCATCTGCAATGCCTTTGACTGATTGGAGGCAACGAGTGATATTATCTTCTTCATTATATGTTATAATTGCAACTGAGATTTTTATCATGGAACCTAATATACGGCCTTCAACCTTTTTTCAAAAGGCAAAGTGCCTCCTTCCCGGAGAACTTTATTTTATACCAGACTTTTTATCTGCCCATAAGGCACTAAGACTCTATAATCAATGCGTAAATGAGGTTTCTTGGAAGCAAACTTGGATTACTATTTATGGTAAATCTCATCCAGTTCCAAGGTTAGTCTCATGGGCCGGCGATAAAGGAGTCCATTACTCTTATTCAGGGCAAAAATTTTGCGCTGATGGGTGGCCTCCAGGCATAAAAGAGGTCAAACCTGATATTGAAGGGTTGCTTGGAGTTTCTTTTAATAGTGTTCTTGCCAATTATTATGAAGAAGGGAAGCATCATATGGGCTGGCATAGCGATAACGAGCCGGAATTAGGTGATCAACCAGTAATTGCTTCTTTAAGCTTAGGGGCCACGAGGCGTTTTCTCTATAGGGCGAAGCTGAAAAGCAGAGAAAGCTCTTCCAACAAGGTCGATTTACACAATGGAAGTCTACTTGTTATGACTGGTGACTTTCAGAAGGTTTGGCAGCACCGGGTCTCTCCTACAAAAAGACCTGTAGAGGGAAGAATCAACCTTACTTTCCGCTCAGTTCTCAAGACGCCTTGATAATTTGAAAGAGGAGGTTAATAATTTTTGTTAAGAGTTCTATAACACTTAAAATGAGCCCTTTTTCTTCTTCAGGTTTAGTTGTTAGCTCATCCTGAACGTTAGTAATTTCTCTTTCATCTTCAGAATTTATTAAAACCTCTATTTCAGAGTCATTTTGAATCTTATTTTCTTTTAAAGCGTCTTCAACTTCTTTTTCAACTTCTTCTTCTTCTTCTTCTTCTTCTTCTTTCAATAATGAGTTTCTTTGGTTGAAGAGGCGCTCTTCTTCATCAAGAGTACTTATGTAATCGTCCGCAAGCCTAAAGGGTGAAAAGTTTGATGTTTTGACGAACTCGCCTATTGAGTCTCTTTCTTTTGAGGACTCTTCAATTTCACCAGCAAAATTGACTTCAAATGTATGTGTTAGAACGCCATGGATAACCATAGTTTCCTTCTGACTCTCGTTTTTATAAGCTTCAAAAACTGGACCACCAGAGTCCCCGTACCAAGCTGGGCAGTTTGTGTCGTAAAGAAGCCCTTCATAGCCTGGATCTGTTATTGTTGGGCGGAAAAAGTCTGTCTTTCCAGTAAATTGGCAATTCTTGCTTATAACTTTGTCAAAAACATGGTTTTCACCCATGGGAAAGCCAACTCTAAAAACATGAGTTTCATCGGATAAATCTTTGTGAAGATTTACATCCATTTTAGGTAATTTAATCTTATTGATTGTGGCTTCCCTCTTATAAATAATATAAGCGATATCATTAGCGCCAGAATCGAGAACTAGCCGGAGTATATCATTGTTTTCAATAATTAAGGGAAGTTGTGGAAAAAAGGGGTCTTCTTTTTCAGTGAAAAAGGATACCTTAAGTTTTGTTGGCTCGAAGTTTAGTGAATTTATGTCTCTATGTGAAAAGCAGTGCTTTGCCGTGGCCAAAACACCATGCTTAATAAGAAAGCCGGTACACACAAGACCATTCTCATATTTGATAAGCCCAACAAATGGAAACTTTTCTCCAACTTTTTCCCTTGCCGTTCCAGAGGCATTATGAATAAAGGCAAATTGAAAAAAAAGAAGGATAAAGAGGTAAAGTGAAGTGGTTTTGGAGTAAAAAAAGGACGAACTTCTCATGAGGGCTCCTAGTTGGGCCCAAGTATAATGCTTTTTTGAATTTGGTGAAAGGGATGTTATAAAATGTACATAAATTACTGGTTTTTATGTAAAAGTGGTAACAGCTTGACACTTTATGAGCCGAGGGAAGGGCCGTTACCTAGTCATATTTCTCATTGGATCTACATTTTTAACATAAATCTTCCTCTTTTCCTGCTCGATAAAGCCTTCTTCTTTGAACTTTGAGAGGAGTCTTATGGCCGTTTCTTGAGCAGTACCAATCATGCTGGCCAAGTCAGACCTGGAAAGCGGTATAGAGTAGGGGGCTTTACCATTTTCAATGGGCTTCAATAGGTTTTCTGAATTTGAAAGCTCGTAGTGAAGGTCAAGAAGAACTTTAGCGAGGTTTTCCTCTGCATTGTTCTGAGTAAGGTAAGATAACCTTTCCTGATAATTGCAAATGAGGTCATTTGAATATTTTAAAAGTCCAAGAGCTAGTTTTGGGTTGGACTCAACAAATGACAGGAAAAACTCTTTTGGAATGAAGCTAACGATGGAGTCTTGGAGTGATTGAACGGTTATAAAAGATTGATCTCTAAAGAGGTTTTCAAAGCCAAAAACATCACCTTTTTTAAGGAATTTAAGGCATGATTCTCGGTTATTTTTTTCAGACCTTGTTATTTTTACACTTCCACTTAAAACGAAGTAAACTCCAAAGTTTCTTCCACCTTGGAATAGAATAATCTGGCTTTTTTTATAACGGTGGGAGACCAATTGGTTTTTTAATGTCCCCAAATCTTTTTTAGAAAGGCTTTTGAAGAAGTGGATATCTTCAGCTATCTCATCAAATTTTGCAGACAATTCTTCTTTGTTCATAAGACTTTACCTTTTAAAAGAAAATTTCTAAACGCATAATAAAACGCTTTTTAAAAATTGAAAAGTCTTTTATGGATTAAAGTGGCCATAATTTTACATTGCGAAGAGTTGAGGCAAAAGTTGTGGTTAATTCTTGGGTCAAATGTTTTTGGAATTGAATCTGGAAGTTTCTTATAGAGTGTTTTGGGGGACCAAGGATCTCTTTTTGCAAATATAAAATAGAGTTTTTCTTTATCTTCTGGAGCCGCTTTTGTTCTTAACCAATCCATTAAATCTAGGTTTTCGTAGTGGAGGGGGTATCTTTGAAGCAGGGAGAAAAAGTTGTATTTAAAGTTTTCGCGGTTAAAATCTTCGAAAATTTGCTCCCCGTAGTCTCCAAGGTTGAAAAAGTTTTGAATAGGTTTTTGTAGGGGACCAGGCGCCTTTCCCACGATATTCACAAACCGTTTGAGTCCATTTTGAAAGCCTTTCCGTTTAAGGCCTTTTACAAACCAAATATTTGGAAAAGAGAGTTCAATAAATGGGCATAAAAGGAAAACTCTATGAATCGGAAGGAGTTTTTTTTGGAAGATTTCGAGGCTTAAAAGCCCTCCTAGAGAATGCCCTATAAGAATTAAATTGCACTCTCCATGAAGGCTCATTTTGGACTCTATGAATTCTCTGTGGTCATTTATGAGGTCTTCTATGGTGAGGGATGGAAAAAAATCATCATTAGTCGCCTGGCCTAAGTGTTGGTGGCAATAGAAAAGATCTCCTTCATGCCTTTTTTTTAGCGAATTTATAAAGTAATCATAGGCATAAGACATGCCTGGGTTTCCTGGAATTAATATGAAGAGGTTTTTTTGCGAGAGGTTTTTCATAACTATTTTTTTCTCTAGCTAGAGTTTTCCCTCTTCATGGAAATTGATTTCGGGAAAGATCATTTCAAAACTATCCCCTAGCTTTATCTCCCCGACACCTTCAGGGGTTCCTGTAAATATGAGGTCGCCTTTTTTTAAGGGAGTGAACTCAAGTAGGGTTTCAAGGATTGTTTGAAGAGAAAAAATCATATTTTTAAGATTGCCGTCTTGTTTTAAGGTTTTGTTGATTAATAGTTGAAATGAAATTGAATTAGGGTCTTGGAAAAGCTCTCTTGGTTTGAATTCAGAAACAATTGCCGAGCCCAAAAATGATTTAGAGACGGTCCAGGGAAGGCCATTTTTTTTAAGCTCTGTTTGTTTTTCTCTTCTGGTAACATCTATTCCAAGAGCAAAGGACTCAATCATTTCAAGATTTACCTTTGAGCCGATTTTAGTATCTTTGCCAATTTTTAAGACAACTTCTCCTTCGTAGTGAAAAGTTTCGTGGGGATAAGCTATTTCAGATTGGCCAAAGGGTCTTAGAGAAGTATCAGCTTTTATAAAAATAACAGGTTCACTTGGTAGCTTGTTTCCAAGTTCCTTTGCATGAAGTGCGTAATTTCTGGCAACACAATAAATTGTCATTCTTCTATTCTAACCAATTACGGAAATTAAAAAAGGATATTATTATATGGAAGATGTTTAAAGTCTTTTGAGTTTAATTCATGTTTGGGGATGGAAAAATGTGTTGAAAACAAAAGTAATGAGTATGAAGGAAATGGCAATAATAATGAATAGAAGAGAAAAGTTAACTAACTTTTTTCTATTGCTGTTCTTTTTCATTTTACTGCCACCTCTTCACCATTGACTACTTTTTAGTTTAAAAAACTATTGTAGAAAAACCTCTGCAACAAGTTCTTTAACGTGCTCCGGCTCGATATTATTTTTGTCTGCTGCCATTTTGAAGAGCTCTTCGATTTCATCAGACTTTTCGCCTGAGATAACCTTGGCAAGAGCATTCTTGCCTGTTTCATAATCAAAGCCTAAAAGCTTTTCAGTTAAGATATTTTTATCTCTTTGAGTTAGAGACCTTTTCGATTTTAGTTTTTTGTAACCTAAAACAACTTTAGCAACTTCATTGGCCCTTCCTTCTGATAGACCGTAGTTTTCAATTATATAGTTTTCATAGTTTTTTCTATGCTCACTTTCTTTAATTGCAGCAATTTTTTCGAGGTCTTTTATATAAGTTCCAACCATGCTGAACGGATACTTTTCATGAGTTCTTTGGATGTCTAGATAAGTGAGTCCATCAGTTTTGTATGAATAATTATAATTCATGAGAGAGTAGTCATCTTCAAAGGTGTGACTGAATCCAAGGGCGTGTCCTACTTCGTGGAGGAGGACTTGCTGAAAGTAATAACCTTTTGTAACTGTCTGGCTGTCAATAACTATTTCAGCATAAACAAGCTCATTGTTTTGGTTCCATGAGTAAAGGCAAACACCTGCCGCACCATCTAGATCAGTGAATTCACTTTGATTTTCTCTGAACATAATCCAGCGTTCACCTTTTTCACTCCACAAATTAGATGTATCCTCAATTGTCGAAAACTTTGGGTTTCCGTCACGTGGGACAAACTTAATGAGTTGCTTGCCAGACTTTGAACGATAGCCTGCTTCGGTTTTATCAAAGCTTGCCTTATGTGTATTATATTTGTCCTTATTAACATAAAAGACAACAGGTGTGTTCTCCTTTGTATAACGTAAACCATTGTCTTCATAGACATAGCCGGGGTTTGATCCACCAGTCGGAGGGTTAGGTGTTCCACCACCACCAGGATTTCCACCGCCTCCAGGTGATTGGCCGCAAGAAATTAATAAGGAAAGTAATAAAAGCAAAATAAATGAGAAACTTTTTTTCTTGAACATAAAGTAAGTCCCCTGTTTATCGAATCATTGTTAAGTTAGAAACGGTTCTTAGATCATAACAAAGGGATTCTGTCACCTGGCAAGTAATAAGAGCTTTAGTCTGTAAGAGGTTGTTGAAATTTAATGGTTATCAACAATAAAGTTGAACAAAGGTTAGTCTTTGAAAATAAAGTCAATCATTTTCAACTTCATACTTTGCGTTAAGTCTGCAAAATGACCTTCTCGAGAAATACTCCAAAAAGAAATTTTAGAGCCTGTTTGGCAATGAGACCACGTTTTACTTTTTCTTATTTTAGGCCAAGTGCCCCACTTTAATATGATGCTTTGTTTTTTTTTGTGACGCTTTGTGTCGCATTCCTGGTGGTTTAGCCAGGTTGCAACTGTTTCATTTGCGCCTATATGGAAAGGAGATCCTTTATATTTTATAACAACGTCTTTTTTCCCATGGATATGGAGGATAGAGGCTGAGTGGGGCTTTTTGCAAAGTCCTATTCCCTTTGGCATGGCCCCTGCGATAGAAATGACTCCTGAGAAGAGCTCTGGATATTTACAAAGGAGCCTATAAGACATAAATCCGCCATTTGAATGTCCTAAGAGGGCCACCTTTTTAGGGTTAATACTGTATAGACTCTTAAGCCGCTTTAGAACGTGGAGGATATAACGAACATCATCTCTGCCACTTTTATGGAAGTCGCAGCACCAGTCTCCAGCGTTCCAAAACCTTTGTCCTGTTTTGTTAAAGCTGCCAGGAAGTGTGGCCAAGATAAATTTTTTTGAATTGACAACTTTTCTAAGTTTGAAGAATCCTTCGTGGAAGAGTGGAAAGCTCCCGAAGCCATGAAGGGATAATAGTAAAGGGAAACTTTTGTTGTCCTTTCTTTTTTTATAAATTCTAGGCAAATGGATTGTGACGGGGCCTCTTACAACTGACCCTTTTGAAGAAGGTGATTTAGTTTCTTGAACTGAGAGCGTATCTTTAGTCGGTAGTGAAAAATAATGTTTCTTTGGACCTTCAAATGAGGGGTTACCAAATGCTCTGTTGGGTTTTAAAATCATAGTTAAAATAAAAGTAAGAAATAATAGGAGGGGAAGTTTACATGGGAAGGAGTTAAAAAATGAAAGACTACTTTCAGAGGGGTAAAAGCAATCCCTGCTTTTTCTAAACATCATGTCTAGGTCCTTAAATAACTATTTGTTTTCCATCCTTTTTAATGATCTTGGATTTGCAAATTAAAGTAAAGGCCCATAGCATGAAAAAAAGAGTAGGTTAGCTTAGTGGAGCAGAGGAGGAATAAGTTCTCCAATGTCTTTTTTGGTGAGTGAAGTGCATCTTGATCGACCTAAGGTCTTTGCAAGCTTAAGGGCCATCCTTAGGTTGTTTTTGTATAAAAGAGGGTCGCTTTTTTGTCCTTCTATAATCCACTCTAGTAACTGTGTTATTTGTTGAGGCGGATAGCCGAACTTGAGAGAGAGTTCTTCAATTTCTAATTCTACACTCCTTCCCTCTTCTGCTGAAATATTTCCCATGAATCTTCGAAGACGCCTGAGCCGCCTTAGGTGGTCAAGCTCAGGATCTGAGTCGTCTAAAAGAGTAGTGTTGAACAGTCTATTTTTTAATTGGTTGCCTAGATGGTTAAACATTCCTTTCATGGCGTCCTCAATATTAAGGAGGGGTTTTATCCCTTAGTAATCAAGTCCATTTTTTCTTAGGTGGACTTTTGATTTAAAACTCTCATTAGTAGGTGAAGAAGAAAGCACCTCTGCAAAGATGATCGTATGGTCACCTGGCTTTGTTTTTGATACCATTTTGCACTCAAGGACGGACTTAGCGTCTTTTATAATAATTCCTCCTTGTGGAGAAACATCATGAGGTATTTCATTGAATGGCCCTTCTCCTGGGGCATAACCTTTCCAAAAATGTTTCAAATAGCCCGAGTTTTGGTCCCCTACAATATTAATGGTGAAGGTCCCACCTTCAACTATGTGTTTGTAGCCTGGACGGCTTTCGTTTATAGATAGTGAAATGAGAAGAGGTTTAAAAGAAGCCTGCTGTACCCAACTTGCTAGATAACCATCTTTGTGGCCATCATTATTTTGTGAGCAAACAATATAGAGTCCAGAAGGTATGTCTCCTACACTTTGAGCTTTTTGTCTTTCATCCATTGTATAAGCCTCCTTAATTCTAAATAACTGGAATTTTTGGAACACTTACCACTTTTTGAATACGATTTACAATAAAAAATTAAAGTTTTGCTTCAATTGAGTCTAAAATTCTGAAGAGGACTTGAGTGGTAACAGGTTTTAAAAGCCATCTGCTCACTCCGGCTTTTTGCCCTTTTTGTTTTAACTCTTTGTTTGCTTCAGTCGTTAGCATAAGAACGGGAATATTTCTTGTGTAGTTGGGGTCCATTTTAAGCTCTTGAAGCATTGTGATCCCATCCATTATCGGCATATGTAAATCAGTAATGATAAAATCGAGGTCATCTTTATTTTTAATTAGATCGAGACCTTCTTGGCCATTTGACGCATGAAATACTTCATCTCCTCTTATGAGAAGAGCTTCAGTGATTTTGTTTCTGTATTCTTCTGTATCTTCCACAACAAGTATTTTCATAAAACCGATCCTTATTTGGTTTTGATTATTTGGTTTATTACTTCTGCTTTTAAATGGAGCATTTTATGGGCCTCGAAAAGTCCAACGGAAATATTGTTTTTATTTAAGCCTTTTCTTCCAAGAATGAGATTAAGTTTATCTGAAGAGGAGTGGAAAGTATTGGATAATGAATCATTATTGGTTGCATTAAATAGATAAGAAAGCGTGACGAGTAGGCTTTTTAAAAGCAATAAAGAATTGTAAAGATTTGATTCGACTTCAATTTCTTTGAAGTCTTTATAGTGCTTTAAAACATCTTCATTGCTGTTGACCTCAATCATATCAAATATATTTTTATATAATAGGAAGGTCTCTTTTAGCCTTTCTTCAACAATTGGATAAATACGTCGGTTTGAGTAGATAATTTCATGCTTTGCTTTTTGAAAGTTCGCCAAGAACTCTCCCAAGACTTTTGATATTTGACACAGAGCCTCAAGGAATATGACAAACTTCATAGGCACTAAGGTTTTTGTATAATAGTAATCGGACTCATTATTGGAGGGAAAATCTGGATATTCCAGGGGGGTGTCCATTTTCCTTTCCATTTTTACCTTAATGTTTTGAATGGATGCTTTAAGAAAGGGGGCTTCAGGAAGGATTTTGTAAAGTTCATAAAAAAGCATATTCTTAAAGCTTTGATCGAACTCGTTTGTTAACTTAGAATTAATTTGTTTTAATTGTGTTGCAATAAAATTCCTGCTTTTTGTTAGCTTTTTTAAAAATTCTTCTCCATTATCGGCTTTAAGGATATCTTTTTCAATAGAGCTTTCCTTTTTAACTTTGTTAATGATTCTTCTTAGAGTCTGAATTTCTGTATTTTCAACCAAAGATATGAGAATATGCTGAACATTGTGGTGATCATCTAGCAAAGGCATGTAGAAGAAATTAAAATGTTTTGTTTGGTTACCTACGTGGAGTGTACCTTGCTTAGGAAAGTGGCAGCTTACGGCACTAAATTGGATCGTATCATCTCCAAAAGAAAGAATAAGTGATGACTCTATTCGACTCAGTTCGTGGGATAAGAAGAGGAATTTACCAAAAAACTCATTTACAACATTTTCATTTTTAATATTGCCTTGGAAAACTTGGTTGGAAAAAACAGACTGATCATTAAGGACGGACAAGTTTTCATCTACTAGCAAGAGTATTTTTTGAGAAAAATCTGAAGCTATTTTTAATGCTTTGAAGTCACCCATTTTATTAGTTGATTCACTAACATCTTTATCGATACCTTTTAAAATAGGTTTAAAAATACTTTTCCATATAAGAAAGGATAGGTGGAGAATACAAATAAATGCACCAATTAAGAGAATACTAAAAGGGATAGGCCCTTGCTTTAGCTTTTCATCTTTTCCATTCGAGCTTAGTTTTAAGAAAATAAACTTAATGGGTTGTTCTTTTTTAGAGCTGAAAAAGAAAGGAATTTTGTAAAAGTTTTTGTTTTCTAAGTTTTCCACTTTAAAAGTTAAAGTTGGCTTTTCAGATTTCCAGTAAACTTCTATACCGTCCACTTTAAGAATATCAGTTATTATTTTTAAAATCCTTTTATTGTTTTTTATCTGCTTTTTTTCAAAGTTATAGATAATCTCATCTTTGAACATTTCAATTGTTCTTTCTTTTTGTGTTTCAGTGATTTTCTGGTTTTTAAGGTTCTCCCAAAGGTAGATAGAAAGTGAGCAAAAAAAGGATATTACCAAAAAAGAATAGAGCAAAAAGAAAAGGTAGTGCTTTTTAGGAACTCTAGAAAGGAATTCTATTTTTGGTTTGCTTTGCATACCTATCTATTCGATTTTTTTGAAAATAAAGTTAATTTTTCGATTATATGACTTAAGAGAATCGAAAAAGTCGGGAAAAGAGAGTGAATTCATATATTTTAATTAAGTAACATAAAGAGTATAAACTTATTTATTTTTATCTCGAAATGACAATGGACCAATTTTTATAGGATTACTATGAAAGAAAAATCAGAGATTAAGATACTTATTGTTGATGATGTTCAGAAAAATGTTCAAGTTCTGGGAACATTACTTAAAAATGAACACTATAGTCTTGTGATTGCTCAAAATGGAAAGGAGGCGATAGAGAGGGCCGTTAAAATAAAACCGGATATCATCCTTCTAGATATAAACATGCCCGGTATGGACGGGATAGAGGTTTGTAGGGTACTAAAAGAAAGTGTGGAAACAAAAGAAGTGCCTGTAATATTCCTTACCGCCCAAAATACTACGATAAGTAAAGTTAAGGGATTTACTGTAGGTGCAGCAGACTACATCGAAAAACCTTATGATCCAGCTGAGCTTCTCGCCAGAGTGGCAACTCACTTAGAAATAAAGTTCTCTAGAGAACAAATCGCAAAAGATTCAAAGTTAAAGGCAACCTTAAAAGCACACGGTATTCTTGCTCATGAAGTTTACAATCCTTTGACGGCAATTATGGGAAACCTCGACATGATGAGAATGATGGTTGAAAGTGGTTCTATAAACAAAGACAAATTGTCAACCTTTATTAAGAGGAGTTTAGAGGGTTGCCAATCTATTGTTGAAAAAGTTGAAAGCCTTAAATCCATGAAAGATAAGGATATAGATGAGATTCACGATGGCTTCCGTTTCAAAAAAAATGTTTAACACTTAATATTTTTTATTTCGCGTAAAGCAAATCTAAGTATGTATTCTTTTGTGACAAACTTCTAAAGTTAGGGTAGCTTGTTCAAAATTCAATTAAGGATAACAAATGTCAGAAAAAATTAATGCCCAGCATATTCTTGTTGATCATGAGCATGAAGCTAATGACCTCCTCAAAAAACTTAATGATGGAGGAGACTTTGATCAACTTGCAACCGACTTTTCAAAATGCCCTTCTGGTAAAAGTGGTGGGCACCTCGGCTCCTTTGGAAAAGGTATGATGGTTGAAGCTTTCGAAAAAGCAGCTTTTGATCTTAAAGTTGGAGAGCTCTCTGGTCCTGTAAAGACACAATTTGGTTATCACTTGATTAAGCGAACAGCTTAAGCAGAGAAAAGGTTGGTTTTAGGATTGCTTGCTTAATAAAGCTTATCTTTAGTAATTAGGTGATCAACTTAAGGAAAGTATGTCTAATCAGACAAAAACGATTGGTCTTCTAGGCTGTGGTTGGTTAGGGTATCAACTAGCGCTTTCTTTAAGGTCAAAGGGATTTATGGTGAATGGCTCTACAACTCGAGAGACCAAAGTTGCCACATTTTCTGAAGCTAGCATAAGACCTTTTCTCATCGATTTTGGCCGGGATGAATCACAATTAAAAAACTTTCTTGAAGTTGATATTTTGATTTTGGGTTTACCACCAAGTTTAAAAGGTGTTGGAGAAATTTATCAAGACGTTCTCCTTAGAATAGGAGATATTGTTTCCAGCTTGGGCCCTTCGAGGGTTTTATTTATAAGCTCTACTGGAGTTTATGGTAACAATCAAGGTGTTGTAGATGAGCTAACAGACCCAATGCCTGATTCCATAAGAGGTCAAAACCTTCTGATGGCCGAAAGTCTCGTTAAGTCTTGGGCCGTGAAAACAACAATCTTGCGTTTTGGTGGCCTTGTGGGGGAAGAAAGGCATCCAGTTTTTTCTCTCCATAAAAAAAGAAGTAAAAAGTTAGGAAAGGGTCCTATTAACCTTATCCATAGGGAAGATTGTATTAGAATAATTCAGACCATCATTGATTTTGAGTCATGGGGAGAGTTGTTTAATGGGGTTTCTCCTTATCATCCTTTTAAGGATGAATACTACAACTTTGTTTGTGATTATTTTGGACTTTCGCATCTTGAGTTTGTTGAAAGTGAAGAAGGAAAAAAGGTGGATAGTGTTAATTTAGAGAGGAAGTTGAAATATAAATTTGTTCATCGTGATTTAGAACCAGGGCTCTTTAAATTTTTATAAAATTTAGGGCAATGGAGTTTAAATCAAAACTGAAAGTAGATAGAATACTGTTTGTTGGGGATTAGAAATGTCAAAGTGCAAGTACTGCCAAAAAGAAATTACCTGGGTAAAAGAGGGAAGAAAAAATGTGCCTATAGAGTCAGATGGAGCGACTCATAAGTGTGAAGAAAGACAAAAGGCCTTGAATACTTATAAAAAAATGGATCGAAACTCAATAAGCCCTGAAGAAATAGCTAAATATGAGAAGGCCATGAACGAAAAAGCTCAAAAGAAGAAGAAATAATTTCCCTTGACCATTTCAATTTATAAATGATCCTTCTTTATTAAATGACTATTTAATGGCCTTTTTTTGTTAAATGGAACTTCTTTTAAGGAGCATTAAATAAAAATGAGGCGTTCCTTTGTTGAAAAATTTATGAGAAAGAATTCCTTTTTTCATTCCTTCCCTAAAATAATAAGATCCTTCTCTTGAAGGCCCGACAACATAGTTTTCACCAAACCATGGGTGAGTATAAAATGAAACTTTTGACTTTAGGTTTGGGTTGCAGTTAAATTTTTCTTCGAAAAGGAGGGATTTTCCCGAGTTTTCAACAAGTTTCCAAGTGTTATTAACCCTTTGCCAAAACCTTCTTACAAGAGAGGGGTTATAGTTTCTTCTCTTCCACTTTTGACTACATACCCTAAGGTCAACCCTAAATTTATGCCTCTTGGTAAAACTTTTCTCTTTGCCAATTTTTGAAGACAAAACAAAAGTAACTAATTGTCCTTTTCTTTTTACAACTTTATACATCTCTTCTGAATAAAGTTTATTGAGGTCACCTGATTCATAATAGCTCCATGTCCATGAAGAACCTTTTTTAAAAAGGGTAGGGGTAAATTGCCCATTTAAGGCGTTCGAGTCTTGAGCATAAGACGATGTCAGGGATGTTAAAGAAACTAAGGCAAGAAAAAAATAGAGTACTTTTGTTTTAAAGAACATTTGAAACTCCTTAGATGCTCTACTTTAAAATGTATCGATAGTGCAGTTTTTATCTAACCGTGTCTTAACACTTCCTTTCTAAAGTGGCAAAAAGTTGGGAAATGGGAATAGAATAGGTATAAAATAGTTAAGATGATGAGGTTGGGTTAACTTGGGTGATTACTTTTAATTTAAAGGAGCTTTCTTATGCCTTTTCCACATATGCTGGAAGAACTGGATTTGGGTTTCACTAAGCTTAATAATAGAGTTGTTATGGGGTCGATGCATACAGGTCTTGAAGAGGTCAAGAACGGTTTTGATCGAATGGCAACTTATTACCGTGATAGGGCCCGAGGGGGCGTAGGCCTAATTATAACGGGTGGTTTTGCGCCAAATTTTGAGGGGAGGGTAAGTCCTTTTGCTTCCCAATTAAGTTTTCGCTGGCAAATTAAAAATCATAAAAAAATAACTAAAGCTGTTCATGAAGAGGGAGGTAAAATCGCTCTTCAAATCCTTCATGCTGGTCGGTATGCATACCACCCTTTTAATGTGGCACCATCAGCAATTAAAGCACCTATTGGTTTGTTTAAACCGAGGGCCTTGAGCGAAAAGGGGATTGAGAGGACTATCAACGACTTTGTTCAGTGTGCTGTATTAGCAAAAGAAGCTGGGTATGACGGTGTTGAGGTTATGGGGTCTGAAGGTTATCTGATCAATGAGTTTATTGCTAAGAGGACAAATAAGAGAAAAGACCAGTGGGGTGGTTCTTATGAAAATAGAATAAGGCTTCCCCTGGAGATTTTAAAAAGAATGAGGGAGAGGGTAGGTGAAGACTTTATTATTATTTACCGGCTATCCATTTTAGATTTAGTAGAAGATGGAAGTCATTGGGATGAAATAAAAGAATTGGCCAAGAAGGTTGAGTCCCATGGGGCCACAATAATTAACTCTGGGATTGGATGGCATGAATCTCGTGTGCCAACGATCGCTACGAGGGTTCCGCGAGCAGCTTTTGCAGAGTGTTCAAAGGAAATCAAAAGTGTAGTAAGCATTCCTGTTATTGCCGTTAATAGAATCAATACGCCTGCTAAAGCCGAAGAGGTCCTGCAAAATGGCTTTTCAGACCTTGTTTCCCTGGCCAGACCGCTTCTCGCAGATAGCGAATTTGTTAATAAAGCTTCTGAACAAAGAGAAAATGAAATTAATGTTTGTATAGCCTGTAATCAGGCGTGCCTCGACCATACTTTTAAAGGTAAAGTTAGTTCTTGCCTTGTAAACCCTATGGCCTGCCATGAAACTTTTTATGAAGAGAAAAAAGTCGAAAAGGTAAAGCAAATAGCAGTTGTTGGTGCAGGTCCGGCAGGGCTTGCCTTTTCTTTTGCAGCTGCTAGGCGGGGTCATAAAGTAACTCTTTATGAGTCAGAAAAAAATATTGGAGGCCAATTTAATATGGCCAAAAAGATACCTGGTAAAGAAGAGTTTGAGGAAACCCTACGCTATTATGGTGAAATGATGAAAAAGTGGGGAGTTCAATTAAAGCTTGGAACTCGTGTTGAAACAAATGATCTTCTCCTTGGAGAGTATGACGAAGTTATTTTAGCGACAGGGGTTAATCCGAGAGTTCCCAAAATTAAGGGAATTGGTCATCCAAAGGTCCTTTTATACACAGACGTTTTAAAAAAAGGTGTTGAGGTTGGTAAGAAGGTTGCTGTTATTGGTGCCGGAGGAATTGGTTTTGACGTAAGTGAATTTCTGCTTCAGGACCCTGCGAAGGTTTCAGCCGGTCTGGATAAAAAAGAGTATTTCAAAAAATGGGGAGTCGATACAACTCAGGCCAGGCCTGGAGGTTTATTAGAAAAGATTGAGGAAGAAGAACCTTTTCGAACGATTTATCTGTGCCAGAGGAAAACAAGTA
The DNA here is from genome assembly GCA_002474345.1 of Bacteriovoracaceae bacterium UBA7317. Taxonomy (GTDB): domain Bacteria; phylum Bdellovibrionota; class Bacteriovoracia; order Bacteriovoracales; family Bacteriovoracaceae; genus UBA7317. The sequence continues at coordinate 38,498 of DKQD01000020.1, read as the reverse complement.
AGTTGGGAGCAGGCCTTGGTAAAACGACTGGATGGGCCCATCGGTTGGCACTTAAAAAAGATGGGGTTCATATGCTAGCTGGTGTTGAATACAAGGAAATTAGCGATCAAGGGCTCTTGATTGTTCATAATGGCAAGGAAAAAACTTTGGAGGTTGATCATGTAATTATTTGCTCAGGTCAAACTCCTAAGAGGAACCTTTTTCCTGAACTAGAAGAAGCTGGGGTAAATGTTCACCTTGTGGGAGGGGCCAATGAAGCAAAGGAGCTAGATGCTAAGGGTGCCATAAAAGAAGCGACTCTTTTAGCATTAAAAATTTAAAACTTCTTTCGGCTAAAAAAAATTAAACCTTTTGATGATACTGGGCAAGACTTGTGGAATAATAGTATTAAAGAAGTAAAAAAGAAGAATTGGTTTTAGACTGAGGAGTTATTGGATGACTGCCGAAAAGAAAAAGTCCGGCGAAGCGACAGCAGAAAGTATGGATGCAGAGTGTCCAAAGCTTGCCAGGCTCTCTTCAGCTGAAAACTTTACTGTCAATATGGTCAATGAAGAAGAGTTTAATGTTATAAAGAAGTATTATCGAGAAATAGTTGGTGTTTATATTGATAATAAGGACTTTAGTGTCCCTCATAGCGCAGAAGAAGGGCCTTCGATGATTAAGGGGATTGCTAAAGACGTACTTAAGGACCACTCTGAAGTTTACTTGATCAGAAAGAGTGGCAATAAAATAGTGAGCTACTTTGTTTTTCTAAAACCTAAAGAACTTTAAATAAAGGCCTTTAGCTTTTCCTTTAAGCGGCCGTTGGAAAAGAAATTTTAAAAATAGTCCCCGTTCCCAGTATTGAACTTACCCTGATACTTCCACCCATCTTTTCAATATTGCTTTTAACAACATCCATCCCAACCCCACGCCCAGAAATATCACTTACTGAGTCAGCAGTAGAAAGATTAGGAAGAAAAATTAGGTTCACTTTATCCTCATCGCTCATGGCATCTGCTTTTTCTTTTGCCAGGGCACCTTTTTTAACAGCTGAACTCATTACCCTTTCACCGTCAATACCATTTCCATCATCGACAATAAAAATTTCAAATTGATCACCTTCTTCTTTGGTTTTTATAGAAATTGTACCATGTTCTGATTTGGACTTTTCTTTTCTCTTCTCCATCGTTTCAATACCATGGTCAATTGAATTTCTTAAAATATGAGTTAGTGCATCAAAAATGAGGTCTAGCTTCGTATTGTCTAGAAATATGTCTTCTCCAGAAATATTAAATTCTGCTTTTTTATCTAGTTTTCCAGCGATTTCCTGCACCATCTTTTTAAATTTTCCACATTCTTCTATGAAGCTATTGAAAATAATCTTTTTTATACAATAAGAGGCCTGTTTTAATTCATCTTGGTTTGTTTTAACGTTTTCAATTAAGCCTTGTATCTCTTCAATCTGCTTTTTAGAGATAGTTATTTCATCAGCACTTCCAAAGCTAAAAATCCTTTTTCCAATTTCTAGGTAGACAGCTATAGACTGTTCAATATCATTAAAGCCTTCAAAAAGGCCTTTGATCCTATCGTGATTAATCTCTTTTCCTTCTTTGACTTCTTCAATCATTTGAACAAGGTCGTTTTCAACAATATGAGTTGTTTGTGATATGTTACCTAGGTTGAAGATTCTTGAATTTCCTTTTAAAGTGTGCAAATTTCTAAAAATTTCCCCAAGCCCTCCGGCTTTAGACTGATCACTTTTAAAGTCTTCAAGAGGTTGTATTGAGTTTTTAATGTAAGAGTCTGCACTTAAAATGAAAGCTTTTACATCATCAATTTTGTTCGAAGCGATTTCATTTATTGTGGCAATCTCTTTGTCTTTAGCAGCTTTCTCGGCTGCTAATTTCTCAAGTTCAGTAACATCCTCAACAATAAACATAACCTTGTCCAACTCTTCTTTATTATCAAACATTGGGTTATAGCTGAATTGAAGGACTTTGCTTTCCTGATCCTCTTCACTTTCTTTGTATTTAGCTTTTTGAATAAAATAGTCTTCCATTAGGTCATACTGGAGATCATCTTCTCCAAAGACGGTATTAAGGGCAGAGTGAAGTTGGGAATATTCTTCACTCTGTCTGTCAAGGTCTTTGTAAATAGTGTCGAAAATATCTGTCCCCTCAATCTCAGAGCCAAAAACATTCTTAGAAAAACTTGATACTGGTGCTACAACTTTTTGTGACCTGTCAATTGAGAAAACAGCCTGTCTCATATTATTAAGGAGGCCTGCTACTTTTTCTCTTTCTTCTTCAATTTCCTTAGTCCTCTCTGCAACCTTTTTCTCAAGGTTAACAGCATAGTCACTAAGGGCCGCATGGGCCTCTTTAAGGTTCGTTCTCATATCGTTAAATGAGATGACTAGGTTATCTAGCTCATCAAGTTTATTTGATTCCTTTCTATTTAATTTAAGTCCATCTCCAGAGAGGTCATTTAAATCCATAGCGTCTGCATAGGCTGCCATATGGGATAAGTGACGTGATACAAGCTTTTTAAAGATAAACCAAATAATAAGGGAAATTAAGGAAACTTGGATTAATTGTATAAGTCCAAAAAGAATTATTTGGTCTCTAATTTTCTTTTTTGCACCTCCAAGTGAAACCGTTAGGTGCATATCTGCAATTTTTTCTTTTGTTAGATTTCCATCTCCGTCAAGAGCAAAAATGGGAACAATTTTATGAATACCAAGGGCCCTTCTCGTCATAGGGTGAAGGTCTTCAAACTCTTTATTTACGAGGGATATCATCGGGTCTATGTCATCAATGTTCCATATTTGAACTTGAACCATATCAGGTTGCTTTAAAACCCCTTCAAGTTGTAACCTGGCATTTTCTTCGTTTTCAGCATAAAGATCTGATGAAAGACTTTTTTCAACACTTTCTTCTATTTTTATAAGCTGCCTCTCAACTGCTTTTAACTTTTTTTGATAGTCGTCATATAAATAGACCGCGGAAATGAGGGCAGCAATTCCTATACTTGATCCTACTATCCAAAGAATCATTTTTTTAGCGATAGAAGTCTTTGATTTTTCCATAGAACTTTCCTGATTTTCCATTATAAAAATAACTATTGGATAATCATCGGTTTTATTTTTAAAAAACTTGAGTAACGGGGTCAGGAAAAGAGATTTTATTTTTTTGTAATGAAATAATAGTGGTTACCGATAGGAAAAGGTAGTTTTACATTTCTTCTTAATAAAAATTTACAAAGTAGAAAAAAGGAATTTTATGGAATCTGAGGGCAAAAAAATACTTATTATTGAAGACGATCCAGATATATCTGATATCTATGAAAGTTGGTTTGAGTCCGATGGTTACTCAGTTGTAAAGACATCTAATGGCCTTCATGGGGCAACAGAGCTTTTAAAAGAAAAATTTATGGTTGTTATTGTCGACTTGAACTTACCGTTAAAAAATGGTGTCGATATAGTTACCTTTTTAAGAAAGAGTGAATTTAAAAACCAGGAAACACCTGCCATCATTGTAAGTGGTTTTTTAAAGGATGTCGGTGAGCTAAGAGAGCTTCCAAAAGTTTTTTTATTAGAGAAGCCAGCAAGCAAAGTAGATGTCTATAAAATCATTAAAAAAGAAGCCTCTTGATCTTTTACTTTAAAAATTAATTTTACTTTTTACCTGATCTAGTACAGCTTCAATTTTAGATCTTAAAACTTCCTGGTTTGGAGCTTCTTTAAAAAGGTAGTATTCTTTAGGGTTTAACTTTTCTTTTATTTCAATTTTTCTTTTCTCTAATTTAACGCCTTCGCTACCATAGGCCATTTTTTTGACATTGAAGATGTATTTTATTTCCAGGAGTGTCTCTCTTATTCTCATTTGGCAAAGGAGGTTGTCCATGCTTAAAAATTCTTTTGCATTTGGTGGAAGTAGTTTAACTTCAATAAAACCATTTTTATTCTTTTTTTCCTTTACCTTAAAGCGGTAAAAGTTAACAAATATTTCTAAGAACGAATCGAGTATAGGTCTAGGCTCAACAAGGATTTGGAGTTGGCCACTATTCCAAACCTCATCCTTTTTCCCATAAAGAATGTAATAGCTTCCCGTCTTGTCACTGATAGGACAATCTTCTTCTAATTGAAAACTCCATTCAAGTTCTTTTTCTTCTCCGGGCGAAAGAGTTAGCCCAGGCCCAAAAAGAGTGGACATTTTATTTTCAAAAGACTTCTCGTCCTTCACTTTAATTTTTTTAGAATGACCCCAGGAGAGGTGAACTCCATATGAATCCAAAGGAAGAGGTTCTTTACCATGGTTTTTAAGGCAGAGCGTCCCCTTTAGTCCGTCTTTTTGACGCCATTTTTCCCCATCAATTTCAATTTTTAGTTCTAAGGGGGCTTGAAAGTTAGTTCCTCTCATAAATACTCCTTTATATTCGAGTGGCCATCTTAATAAATACTTATGATAGCGAAAAGAAAAAAGTTAAAGAAAGTACATCTTTTGGCCTGAAAATTTAAGGAATATTTATAAAATCCGAAATTAGAACTTTAAGTCCTTAAAAATTTAATGAATTGAACATTATAAAACCTTGAAGTTATTAGGAAATAAATGTGGTTCAAGTCTTGTTCAACCTTTTTAAGGCATTGGATATGAATGAAAAGGGGTGGAAGGTGTTAAAATTAGCTAAAGGTCAAAAAGGAGCAATAAAGATGCGCGCAATGTTCTCCGATAGTATTGGTATGTTTACCAGGTTTTTTAAAAAGGAAAAACCCGCTTGGCGGACAAAGCAAGTAGAGGAGTTCATTGAGGAATTCTCTATCTGGGCCAAACATACTGATAATCAAGAATGGGTTGGTTTTGCTGAAAAAAAATTAGACCAAATTGCGAAAGAAAAAGACAGGCCATCTGAAGAGTTTATTTTGGAAGAGCTTATAAAAATGCAAAATACAATTAGGAGCATAAAGTTCGAGTAAGATCTTAAACCTCTAAATATCTGATGTTCATTTCTATTTAAATTTATGGACTTATCCTTTCGCCAACTCCTTCATTTTTTCATGGTTTGGAAAAAGAGTGAGTGTTGAGAAGCATTCCTATAACAAGGTTTAGCAGGAAAAGGTATCCTATGATTAAATACTTTAAAGGCCATGAAAGATTGTCATGAATTCTGAGAAAGAAAAAAGTCAAAACAAGAGAAAGGGTCACCAGAAAGATGGCCCAAAATTTCGACCACGGTAGCTTGTTGTAAAAAGAGTCTAACCAAAGAGGTCTTTTGAAGGTCGTTTTTAGGCCAAAGTGACGGAAAATAGGTCTAAGGTTCGATGTAAAAGGGTTTAAGTCTTCACAAGTTTCATTTTTAATCCCATAAATGACTTTTTCATCTTCATTTTGATAAGTTTTAAAAAGCACATCCCAAAAGGAAAAAAGGGCCCCAAAGTTCTTATTAATATAGCGATCATTCTGGCCGTGGTGGACTCTATGATGAGAGGGCGTAACAAAAATCCATTTGAAAAATGGAACCGGCTTTTTGAAGAATTTTGTATGATTGGTGAACTGATAAGAAGTATGAGCAATAAAAACAATTATGTATGTTTCCGGAGAAAAACCTAAAAAAGCCGCCGGTAAATGAATAAAAAAAGAAAATATTTCATTAAACAGGGGAGGTCTCAGGCCAACAGAAAAATTAAACGATTTGGGTTGGTGGTGGATAATATGATTTGCCCAAAAAAAAGAGCTTTGATGTGACAACCTATGAAACCAGTAGTAGGTAAAGTCAATTAAGATGAGAAGGAATACTATCTCAAAAAAAGAAGAGGAAAGGTTAAAGAGAGAAAAGTGCTCGTAACAAAATCCATAAACAAAAATGAGAGGGCCCTTAAGAATAATATTAAAAACAAGCTGTAAAAGACCGTGGGAGAGATTTGAAAGGGTTTCTTTCCAGGGGTAAGAGTGAATCTTTAAAGAAAGCGAAAAATAAAACTCGGCCAAGATGGCACCTATAAAAAAATAAAAAGGCAGAGAAAGGTAGTTCATGGACTTCATTTATCCAAGGTATTTCGAAAAGGAGAGGTTAGTAGCGTTAAAAATACGGCTTTTCTTTATTATTCAATAAATTTTATTTCTTAATTCGGCCCCCTTTTTTTCATTATTAAATAGAGATTATTGTTAAGTAAAAAGAAGTTATTTGAACTAATCAGGATATAAAAAGAAAGGACAATTTTTGAAAGCCTGTAAAAAAACTAAATTAAAAGAAAAATAAATAAAAAGATGATTCCTCATCAATTAAAAAACAATCCTTCTAACCTCAGTCCTAAGGGATTCAAGTTGATGATCCTTCTCGTGAGCTATATCTAATAAAAGCTTTTTTTGAAAATTCTTTTATTATTAAAAGCCCTTTTAAATATCTACCCACCAAAAACTTGTGTGAGGAAAAACATGAGTTTGGTGTCTTGGATAAAAAATGAAATAAAGATTGTGGCAGAGAGAGAAACCAATACAATAAAAGTTTCAATGTTCTTTAAGGATTCCTCACTCTTTTTTGCCTCTTTGTTTACAGGTTTTAAGCCCTTTTTTTTAATATCCATAAATTACCAACCTATTGTAAAATAAATCATCAAGCTCGCAAAGCCACTCATTCCTACCAAGGTTAATAGTGAGATCTTTAAGCCTTCGATTAAAAAATCAAGTGTTTGACCTCTTTTTTTAACTTCAACTCCACTTTTCTTTTCCATAAAAGCCCTCCTAATTAAAGATTAAGGCCTGAAACAATTTTAGTGTTGAACTTTTCCAAGGAAGGCTTTTTGAGAGAAGCTTCTTTTACAAATATTCAATAACTTATAAATTTAACCTAAACCTATCCTAGGTTTGGATTTAGGAAAGGTCTATAAGTGTCCATTTTAATTAATGTTACGCTTTGATCCGAAAAGGTAAGGTGAAATAAAGGTTAGGAAGTGTGGAATCACTTATATTCTTTAATATAAGGATGTAAGAGGTGGAAAAAATTGGAAAGTCTAGCTAAGAAGAAGATTATTGTGATTGAGGATCATGAACCAACAAGAAGAGGTCTTGTTGATATGTTTGAGGATACGTATGACGTTGACTCCGCAAAAGATGGATCTGAAGGTCTTTTTAAAATTATGAACACAAAGTATGACTTAGTTATTACAGACAATAATATGCCCTACCTTAGTGGTGTGGATATGGTTGAGTTTTTCGACGACAAAAATGTCTTTCTCAATAATGACACTAAATTCATAATGATCACAGCAAATTGGAGCGGCGATGAGAAGGAAAGAGGAAAGAAAGCAGGGGTTAATTATTGGATAATGAAACCCTACAATATACTCAAACTGTATAAAATATGCATGAAGATTTTAGATCCCCATTCATCTAAATTTCTTTGAAACTTAATTTCTTATTTAATTAGCAAATCTTTTTTTGGCCTCTTGAATCTTCTTGTAGCTTTCAATAAGCTTTAAATGCTTATCAAGTCCTTCAAGATTCATATTGGTTTTTGTTAATCCAAAGAAGCGAATATCACCGGAGACACTTTTAATAACATTATTTAAAACTTCTTCCCCATACATACGAGTTAGGTTTGGAATATAGTTTTTAAGTTCTAGTTCTTCATCAATTGTTATATCAAGGACCACATTTAAGGCTTGAAAGAAGAGCCTACGTGTTTGTAGGTTGTCGTTAAAAGTAATAAAAGCTTCGGCCAATGCCTTGGCCTCCTCATAATTTTTAAGGGCCAAATGAATAAGTGTTTTTAATTCACCAATTGTACATTGTCCCCAGACGGAATTTTCATCAAAGGCGATGCCGATAAGCTCAGAGATCAGCATGAAATCATCGAGCTCACTTTCTTCTAGATTCTCGATGAGTTTTAAAAGGGCTTCATCATCAAGTGAATGAATATTTAAAATATCCGACCTAAAGGTAAGGGCCTTATTGTGGTTGTCCCAAATAAGATCTTCCGGTTCATAAATTTCTGAGTAACCTGGAACTAAAATTCGACAAGCTTTGGCGCCTAAGTTTTCGTAATCAGCTATATAAACTTCCTTTTCAAGCTGTTTTAAAACGTCCATAAGGTAATTGTATTCTTCTTCTGTAGATCCCTTGAAGTCCCAGTGGTAAAACTTATAATCAGCTTCTTCGCTAAAAAACTTCCACGAGATAACGCCAGTTGAGTCAATAAAGTGCTCAACAATATTATTATGCTCACTAACTGAGTGAGAGTTAAAGGTTGGTGGAAGCACATCGTTCATTCCTTCAAAGCTTCTTCCTTGCATAAGTTCAGTTAAACTTCTTTCTAACGCCACTTCAAATTTCGGATGGGCCCCAAAAGAAGGAAATACGCCGCCTGTTTTTGGGTTCATTAAAGTCACACACATAACTGGGAACTTTCCGCCAAGAGAAGCATCTTTGACAACAATAGGAAAACCTTGGGCCTCTAATTTTTCAATTCCTTCAAGGATTGTAGGAAATTTTTCTAAGACTGACCTAGGAACATCGGGAAGAGTGATTTCTTCAAGAATAATTTGATTTTTTACAGCTCTTTCAAAGATTTCAGAAAGGCATTGAACACGGGCCTCATAAATAGTATTCCCAGCGCTCATTCCGTTACTTACAAAGATGTTTCCAATAAGGTTAACAGGAATATAAACTGTTTTTTTATCTGATTGACGCTCATAAGGAAGTGCGCAGATTCCGCGCTCTTCATTTCCTGAGTTTGAATCAATTAAATGAGAAGACTTAAGTTCGTTTTCTGGGTTATATATATTTAAAAAATGCTCATCCATTAGTCCTTCTGGAAGGGAATCATTAATTCCTGGCTTAAACCACTTTTCATTAGGGTAATGAACAAATTCACCCTGACTAATGTCTTCACCTAGAAAGTAATCATTATAAAAATAATTGGTGCTTAAACGCTCTAAGTATTCACCAAGAGCAGAACAAAGGGCAGCGTCTTTGGTTGCACCCTTACCATTACTAAAGCACATGGGTGAATCAGCGTCTCTTATATGAACAGACCACACGTGAGGGATGTTATTTCTCCAAGAAGCGATTTCAATTTTGATTCCAAGGGATTCAATAAGCGCCGTCATATTTTTGATCGTCTCTTCTAAAGAGCAATCCTTTCCTAAAATCATTGTTTTGGCCTCTGGGTCACCTTGGCCTTCATACAGGAGTCCAGATTCTTTTCCTAAAACATTGATAGCGTTAACTTTAAAGCCTGGATTATTTTGAATGACTCTTTTTACGGTACAACGGTTCATGGAGGCGATAATGCCCTCACGGTCTTTTTCTGAGATGCTTTCGGGAAGCTCCGCTCTAATTTGAAATGTTTGCTGATATCTATTTTCTGGATCTACGATATTGTCTTGGGTGATGCTTATGTCGTCCGTAGAAATATCTCTTGCTTTACAGTAAACCTTAACAAAATAAGCAGCACAAAGGGCCGAAGAAGCTAGAAAGTAGTCAAAAGGGCCTGGGGCCGTACCATCACCTTTGTAGCGGATGGGTTGGTCTGTGATGATGCTGAAGTCATCAAAATTGGCCTCTAATTTTAGATTGTCTAAAAAGCGTACTTTTACTTGCATAGATTGCACCCTATTTTTTTGTTTGAGAGTGGTTAACTATCACTATAAAGTGAGCTTTACAATGACTTGGCTGGGGTTGGGTAAGAATTGCAAGTATTTGAATACAGGGTTATTCCCCTAGGCTAAGACCCTCTCCGCGGGGGTCAGAAACACCTCTTAAGACAGCTCCCTCATCGGCAATTGCTTGAATTTTGCAGCCTAGAGGTTTGAATTTCACTTTGTGTCCTTTCTTTTCGAGGTCAGAAATGATGGAAGTGGGAAAGGGGTTACTTCCAACTCGGATCTCATTAGGGGACCATTGGTGGTGGAAACGAGTCGCTGCCACGGCTTCATAGAGGTCCATTTCAAAAGTTAAGTAGTTGATGATGGTTTGGGCGACACAAGTGAGGATCCTCGTTCCTGAGGGAGTCCCTAGTGCCAGCTTAACTTTTCCGTCTTTTAAGATAATAGTTGGAGACATGCTGCTTAAAGGTCTCTTTTTTGGCTCAATCAGGTTTTTTTCACCCCCAAAGGCCTCAAAAAGGTTACTGGCTCCTACTTTTTGAGCGAAGTCGTCCATTTCATTATTTAGAATAACCCCTGTTCCTGGGACTAAAAAGCCTGAACCCATCCAGCCATTGATCGTTTGAGTAGAGCTTACAGTCCATCCCGACTTATCCATTATGGTAAAGTGGGTGGTTTCATCAGATTCTTTTGGAAAGGGGCCTCTCATTTTTGATTCTTCAAAAGTTTGAGCGCTGTTGGCCTTAATCCTACTTCTAAGCATCTTTGCGTAATTTTTAGAAATAAGTTTTTGAGTAGGGACCTTAACAAAGTCAGAGTCCCCAAGGTGAAAGGCCCTGTCGACAAAGGCGGTTTGCATGGCCGAACTTATAAGGTGGATGGAATCAGCTGAACCATAACCCATTTTTTTTAAAGGATCATTTTCAATGATATTGAGTATTTGGAGTATATGAATCCCACCAGAGCTTGGAGGCCCCATAGAGTAGACATCATAACCTTTATAACTTCCTTTAACGGGTTTTCTTTCTTTAACTTTATAATTAGCGAGGTCTTCTAAACTTATGATCCCTCCTTCTTTTTGGTTTTCTATGGCAATTTGATTTCCTACAAAACCTCCGTAAAAGCCCTTTTTTCCAAAGTGAGAAATCAACCTTAGCGTTTTAGCGAGGTCTTCTTGAATAAGGCGGTCCCCAACTTTTAAGGGTTCTCCGTTTTTAAAGAATAATTTTTTTGAGCTTGGGTATTTTTTTAAAACGGATGCTCTGGCCTTAATGGCCCTCGCTAGGTGAGGGTAAACCGGAAATCCTTCCTCTGCCATTTTTGCAGCTGGTTCTATAAGTGTCTCCATGGGAAGAGTGCCAAACTTTTTGTGGATATGAAAAAGTCCCGCTACAAGACCTGGAACTCCCGCTGAGAGAGGGCCATTAATAGATTTTCCCTTTTGTTCTTCACCACTAGGGCCTAAAAACATTTTTTGGTGAGACTTATTTGGCGCCATTTCTCTAAAGTCAAAAGAGAGTGGGGTTGGACTTTCTGGGGTTTTAAGAAGCAGGAAGCCTCCACCACCAAGGCCTGTTGATTGAGGCCTTTCGACGGAAATGGCAAAGCTTACGGCAATGGCGGCGTCAACAGCATTTCCACCCTTTTTAAAGATAAGCTGGCCAGCTTTGGTTGAAAGGGGTCCTTGGGTTGAAATCATAGAACGCTTGCCGGTGGCCCCATATTTTTTATAACTTTTCGTTTTTTTGTAACTCTTGGAGGGGCAGCCAAATAAAAAGAGAAGCCCTAACCAGAGGGGGGCCTTTTTCAAAAGAGAAAGAAGCTTAGAAGAAAAAGTCACAGTGAAAGTCCTTTTTAAAAATTAAAATGAAATTGAACCTTAAGGGGTTATAAATATTTCATGAGTTTAGGCACTTTTTAAAGTTAATTTATTGTTTTTTTTGAAAAAAATAATTTCCTTTTGCGCTCTTAGGCAAGGAGTGGAATAAGAATTTCATGAAAGTAACGTTTATAAGACCCTCCATGGGACCCCATAGAAACAGTGATGCAATGGAACCATTGGCATTTGCCCTCCTTGCTAGTTATTCCCCTCCTTTTGTTGAGCACAAGTTCTACGATAATAGGATTGAAGATATTCCTTACGATGAGGAAACGGACCTTGTTGCCATTACGGTTGAAACCTACACGGCCAGAAGGGCCTACGAAATAGCGACGGAGTATAAAAAAAGAGGCGTGAAGGTTGTTATGGGAGGTTACCACCCGACTTTCGTTCCTGAAGAGTCTCTTCTCTACGCTGATTGTATTGTGTCTGGGGACGCTGAAGAACTCTGGCCAAAACTTATTCACGATTTTAAAAAAGGCAAACTCCAAAAAATTTACCGCTCCAATAACCTAAGTTCTCTTGAAGGAATCAGGCCTGACAGGTCTATTTTTAAAGGGAAAAGATATGCTCCCATTCATCTCGTTCAATATGGTAGAGGGTGCAGGTTTAACTGTGACTTCTGTTCTATCAAGACCTTCTACGGGTCTTATCTAGGTCAAAGACCTATCAAAGACGTGGTGAGAGAAATTGAAGAGCTGCGTTTTAAGCATATATTTATCGTTGATGATAATATTTTTAGCTATAAAAAGCAGGCGATGGAGTTTTTTAGGGCGCTTATTCCTCTCAATGTTAGATGGTCTGGTCAAGTCAGTATTGATGTGACTCAAGATGATGAGTTGATGGACCTCATGCAAAAGAGTGGGTGTCTTAGCGTTGTCGTTGGCTTTGAGTCCATGGATATAAAAAGCCTTATTCAAATGAAAAAGGGCTGGAACCTCCGTTATGGAACTTACACCGATGCCATAAAGAAGTTTAGGGATCATGGCATTATGGTTTATGGAACGTTTGTTCATGGCTATGACCATGATACTTTGGATAGCTTTAAATACAATTTAGAGTTTGCTTTAGAGTCAAAATTCTATTTAGCGAACTTTAACCCTTTGACGCCAACTCCTGGTGCTCCTCTATATGATCGGCTTAAAAAAGAGGGCCGTCTTATTAACGACCCTTGGTGGCTGGACCCTGACTTTAAATATGGGCAGGCCCAATTTATCCCAAAAAATATGACCCCAGCGGAATTAACAGAGGGGTGTTTTAAGGCAAGGACTGAGTTTAATAGTTTTTCTAATATTTTTAAAAGAAGTCTAGATCTTAAGGCCAATTTTAGTTCTCCCTATCACGCAGCTATGTTTTTGGCGTCTAACCTTATTTCTAAAAGAGAGATCAGAAAGAAGCAGGGAAGAGATTTAGCGGACCAGGATAAATCTTTTTTTATTCAAAAACCGAGGTCAATATGAAACTCACTTTAATTAAGCCTAATATTGGAAGGCAAGAAGACCATCTTTATATTGATAAAGGAAGGATGGAGCCCCTTCAGCTTGGTGTTTTAGCGGGCATGACTCCAGAAGACGTCGATGTGATTATGTACGATGACCGTATGGAAGAAATTCCTTTTGATGAGCCGACAGACCTTGTGGGAATAACAGTTGAGGTTTATACGGCCAGGCGCTCTTACGAGATCGCTGCTGAGTATAGGCGTCGTGGAATTCCTGTCATTATGGGAGGCTTTCACCCAACTCTTGTTCCTGAAGAGGTGTCCCTTTATTGCGACTCTATTTTAACGGGAGATGCGGGGTGGATGTGGCAGGAAGTTATTCACGATTTTAAAACGACCGGTAAGTTAAAAAAGCATTACAAATCGCAAGTCGGAGCTCCTCAGGCCAATAAGTATTTTCCTAAAAGAGATATTTTTAAAGGGAAGGGTTATTTAGACATTGGCCTTATTCAGTTTGGAAGAGGCTGTAAGTTCACTTGTAGCTTTTGCGCGATCAGCGTCTTTTTTGATAGGCAGCAATTCACCAGGGACCTTTCTCAAGTTATTCAAGAGATGAAAGAGTCTGGTAAAAAAATGTTTTTCTTTGTTGATGACAATATTTGTGCTGACTTTGAAGCTTTAAAAGAGCTTTGCCGGGCCCTTATTCCTTTAAAAATTAATTGGGTAAGTCAGGGTAGTATGGATATGACAAGAGACAAAGAGCTTATGGGTCTTCTTGTTAAAAGTGGGTGCCTTGGGAATGTCATTGGTTTTGAGACGATTAACCCCAATAATATGAAGCAGGTTAAAAAAGCCCCTAACGCGAAAGGGGCCAGATTTCATCAGTATTCAAAAGAAATCGAAGTTTTGAGAGATTATGGCATCCAGACCTGGGCCGCTTTTACGCTTGGCTATGACCACGACACTCTTGATTCAATTAAAGAAACTGTCGATTACGCTATTGCTAATAAATTTTGCTTTGCTGCTTTTAATATTTTAATGCCTTACCCTAATACGCCCCTTTACAGGCAACTTCAAAAAGAAGACCGATTGCTTTTTGATGGAAAGTGGTGGCTTCACCCAGAGTACCGTTTTAACCATGCAGCTTTTAAACCAAAAAATATGACGCCAGAAGAGCTGACTCAAGCTTGCTTGGATTGCCGTGACCAGTGGAACTCTATGGGGAGTGTTATTCAAAGGTTTTTTGATTTTAAAACACACTGGAGGAGCTTGGCCAATATGTACCTCTATTGGAAGTATAATCCTATATATGCATCTGAAAACGATGAGAAGCATGGTATGGCCTTTGGTCGGTTTAATCACCTTTACCCAAGTGGTCCTAAACACGAAAACAAAGACATTTTGTTAAACTCACGCCTCGATAATATTAAAGACATTTTACCAACTTATAAAAACTTTGAGTTGGTTTAAAGGACAGTAGAGGAGGGAGTGGCAATGAGTTTAAAAAAAAAATCATCCTATCCCGAGTCTTGGTATCCCCTTTGCTACTCGAAAGAATTAAAAAAGGGTGTCCCCCAACTTATTGAGGTCTTTGATGATAAGCTTGTCCTTTTTAGAAATGAAGATGGCGCTCCCACGGTTGTCTCACGGTTCTGTCCTCATATGGGAACAGATTTATCCAAAGGGGCCGTCATTGACGGCGAGTTGAGGTGTCCTTTTCACCACCGGACTTATGGAAAAAAAGGTGAGTGTTTAAAGGTACCAGGGCTAAACGAAGACTTTAAAGGGCCTGGTTTAAAAAGTTACCCTGCTGTAGAAAAGTTTGGCCTCATTTTTATGTACTTAGGTCAAAGGCCTCTTTTTGACTTTCCTGTTTTTCCGAGAGTTAAAGGAGAAGCGGCTTTTAGTATGGCCTTAAGAAAAAATTTAAAAACACCTTATTCTTCATTACTTTTTAATGGCTTTGATACCCACCACCTTACCTGTATCCATAATAGAGAAATCATCGCTCCGCCAATAATGGGTTCCGATTCTCCTTATCATTTAAGAGCATCATTTTCGATGAAAGTCCTTGTTGAAAGGTTTTATGATATTGCGGTAAAATTTTTTGGTGTAAGGGTTGTTGATGTGGTGCTTGATTGCTGGGGTGGGAACTTTTTAATTATTACGAATAAAAAGACTAAGGATAATATCCTTATAACTTCTGTTCCGAGAGATACTCAAAATAGCACCTTTTTTCTTACCGCAGTAACAAATAAGGCGGAAGGTGGGCTATTAAACGATTTATTTCAAAGACTTAGGCTAAAATTAACAACTTATTTAGGAATGGCATTTTTAAAGCCCGACGAAGTGATTGTTGAAGAGATGGAGCCTGACTTGAGGTCTCTCCACCCTCAACAAGATTTATGTGTTCTTAAGTTTTGGGAATTTTGGCGTTCTTTGCCTAAAAAAACCCTATAAAGCGCAATGCTTTGCGTTTTAAAGCTGAATTTTTTACTCTTTTTCGCAAAAGGTAAGGAAAAAAAAACTCTTGGTGTTTTAAAAAAAAAACATTTATGCTATCAATGCTTTAGGCTTTTTAAAGGCCGGCAATTTTATTGATATTTAGATTTAGAGGTTACGAATGAATTCAAAGCTTTACGTAGGAAATCTTGCTTGGGCAATCGAAGAAAAAGAACTTGAAACTGTTTTTGCAAATTACGGAGAGGTTCTTTCTGTAAAAATTATCAAAGACAGAGACACTGGAAGAAGTAAAGGCTTCTCCTTTGTTGAAATGGAAAGCGCAGATGCTGCTCAAGCGGCTATCGAAGGGCTAGACGGTACAGACCTTGGTGGAAGAAACCTTAAGGTTAATATTGCACAAGACAGACCAAAAAGAGAAAGAAACTTTAATAGCAACCAAAGATGGAGATAATCCACTTTATTTGTTAGTGCAGTAACTTTCAAAAAAGAGAATAAAAACCCCAGCATAGTTTCTGGGGTTTTTTTTGTCCTTTTTTTCCTTTTAGATTCCTTATTTAAGAACTTACTAAATTTTTTTCTCAAAGAGTCTTCTATTCTAGAGAATCAAGTTTAAGGAAAAAGATATTCCATTAAAAAAAAAAAAGTGATTAAATAGATCTCCCTAATGAGACTAAAAAAAATTAAGTCTCTCAAAAAGTTTGTGGAGGCCTTCTATGAAGCACTACTTTTTTCCTTTATTTTTTTTACTTTTTATTTCTTGTATAAAAGAAGACAATAAAAACTTCGCAGATTCCTTGAGTAACGTCCATGGTGTTGAGTATAAGATTGTAAAACAAGACACCCTTCAAGAGGGATTTGTTGTGGTAAAAAATCAGCAAACCGGTGCCTACACAGCTTATAATTTATCCGGCTATAGTTCATCCATGAATCAAAATGAATTTAAAAAGTATTTAGACTCTTTGCCGCCTGAAGGAAAGGTAACTAATTTAGAAAAAGGTATTGAAGAAGTTAATCAAAGTGTTACTGAATGGGTAGATACCTCACACTACGGCCATGAATGGGTTTATGATGAAGAATCCGGAGGATATGTAGAGTCGCCCGTTTGGATTGAAGAGGGTCACTGGGAAACCTATGATAAAAAAGTTAAGATGACCGTGTATAAGGCACAAAATGGTCTGATGTTTGAAGAAGATACATATCTTAGTAAGGACTTAGAAAAATGGGGTGCCCTTTTAGAGAAATCTAAGGAAGAGGTATTTCAATCTATCCTTATTAATCAGTTTGGTCTCTCTGAAAAGAGGTCTGTGGATGTCTCAAGGATATTAATTAATATTAAAAAGATTCGGGCAAAAAGATCTCTTAGAGAAGAGGATATGAAAAATTTATCTCTTACTCTTTTTGGTGTCCCTTTTTCTTTTTTGAAAAAGTCCTATGCTGATGGCTCAGAAAGAGAAAAAGATGAAATTATTTCACAGGTAGCAGAGTTTAACGAAACGGACCCTGAGTCTATTAAGAAAATTTTAAACTTAGCTTTTACAGTTCAAATATGATTTCGTTAGTTAAAACTATTGACTGCAAACATGAAGTTCTATATTTTTTTTCTTCAAGATTTTAATTAATTTTTTTTAAGGGGATTAACATGAAAAAATTTATTGTTTTGTTGATGGCATTAGGTTTAGGCTCTACAGCTTTGGCGAGAGTTCAAGGTGAAGTTACTATTGGAAGTAAAAAGATTGTTAAAAGTGTTAAAAACCTCCTTAAAGACGGATCCCTTAATGCAAAAGAAACTTGTCTTGATGAGTATCTAGCGAGGCATAGACAACTTGCCAAGATGACCGGCTTTGGTCCTCTTGCAGGAGTTACTGGCACAGCAGCTACAACTGCAGCTGGCGTGGGTACAGGTGTCGTGGCCGGAGGCTATTTAGCAGGTCCTTTGGGTGCTGTAGTTGCTGGTTCAATTGGTGGAGTTGCTTTAGGTGGAGCTGGCGCAGCGACTTTTGTTGGTTACCAAACTTATGCAATAACTCAGCTCATTCAAAATAGATACCTTATGAAAGTTATTTCTAACGCTAGAGATGGAAGAGGAAAAAGCTTAAAGAGGTTTACAAAAAGCGTAAATAGAAGGAATAAAGGCTTAAACGCTTCTCGCTCTTTAGTTGCTGATATGATTGTAAAAGCTGATATGGACGGAACTCTTTGTAATGGAAGTATCGTAAGAAAGGGTAAAAAGAAAAGGCTTACAAAGATTAGACATTACCTCGCGAATAAGAGAGAGATTATTAAATATTTAGGACAGACACTCTAACACTATATCAGATAAGAGTTTCTTTAAGGGGTCACCTAGGCGTGGCCCTTTTTTTACTAAAGCTCTAAACTTCGTATATTCCTACACCAAAATTTATGACCGTGAGTAGAAAATAATAACAAATTTGATTAAAACTAAAGAACAAAAAGAGTTAAAGCCGGAACGTTAATCCGTTAATAAGGATAAAAAAAATAAGAGCTTCTTTTAACAAACTCACTTTATTTATTATTTTATCTATTTTTTTCCAAACTTTAGGAACAGAGGTTGCTGCCAGTTGGTCCAAAGAAGAAGAAGCTCATATAAAATCTTTTAATTCAAAAATAAAAGATCCTTTTATCTTAACACTGAAGACTTATACCGAAAAACCCTCGTTTGTTATTCCTAAAAATCGTAAAACAAAAATAAGGAAACATTTTATTTCTTCTAAATATTTTAAAAGCGGAAAAATTCCTTACCTCCTAGGAGAAGTTAAAAATGATAATAAAGTAAGGCCCCTCTTAGTTTATATGCCTGGAACTTTTTCAAAAGTTTTTTCGCAAATGACAAAAGATTTTCATTTAAGGCTTGTAAGAATAGGGTACAGAGTGATCTCTTTTGAAAACATTTTTTATTATAAAGCAATTAAAAGAGAACCTCTTTTTAACCTTTTTAATATTGAAATCCAAGCAAAAGCTTATTTAGACGCTGTTCAAAAAATTCACCTTAAACTTTTTAAGCAAGGTAAAGTTAACGATCAAGTGACCCTTATTGGTCAAAGCTATGGAGGGTTTCTCGCAAGCGCAATGTTTTCTTTGGATGATGAAGTATCCGAAGGCCAGGACAGTGTTTTTTTTAATGGCGGCCTTCATGTTTATTCACCCCCCTTTGATTTTTCTAAATCAATTGAAATCTTTGACAAAATGCTTTTTAAGGCAAAAAAAGATAAGGGCTTTGGTAGCTTAACAAAATATTTAATCACCTATATGGAGTTAGGCAAAATTGATGATGAGGCCGAGATTACGGAAAGCTTAAGAAAAAAAGCTTTACCGCTTTTTATTGATTACGGGTTTAGGATCTATATTGATGATGCCTTAGAAAGTATCAATGACTTAAAAGGTGGAAAGCTCCTTCCCAAAGCCCGAAAAGAGAGGGCTGAGTTTCTTAAAAACCTCTCTTTTGCTGAGGCCTTTCATATCGTTGATGAGGTGGCCTTCGATAATTTCAAAAACAGTCAAGAAAGGAAGATTTCTTATTGGATAAAAAAAGCCATTCAAAAGGGTAGGGACAATATTAGAATCCTCTCAAGTGACGATGACATGATAAATACCAAAGTCGACACAGATTTAATCGACACTCCTTATTTGCTAACCATTCCTCACGGGGGCCACTTTGGTTACCGCCAAATGGCCTGGTTTGACGAGCTCCTTATAAGAAGCTTGACCCTAAGTGAATCCGATAGCGAAGATAAATTTAAGCTTGCTCTCTTTCAGAAACAAGAGGGTCAATGATATCAGTAAGCCTTAGTGCAAACTTTTCATTTAGAACAACAACTTCCCCTTTCGCAGCAATTCTGTCACTGATAATAAACTCTAATGGCTCCCCAGCAAGCTTGTTTAACTCAATTGTTGAACCCACATGAAGGGTTAAAAGGTCTTTTACATTCAATTCCGTTTGACCTAGCTCAACGACAATATTTAGAGGAACATTATGAAGAAGGCTCAAGTCGACAAGTTTTCTTCCTTCTAACTCATCATCTTCCTTTTTTTTAGGGGAGTCGTCCTGGGAATCTAAAAAATCACCTTCTTTTTCCATATAGGTACCTCCTGAATCTAGTCCTCATACAAATTTTACACTAAATTTTGTTTAGATTGGGGCGAATTCAACTTCTTTTTTCATTTTAAGTTGGCATTTAGCTACATATCGGAGGGGAGTTAGTCGAAAAGACCATATAAAACGGTTTAGTTTATAATGGAAAAAATGAGATATTTAACTCACAACTTTTTGTCGTTAGGGCTCGCCATATGCTTAGTGATCTGGCCGATCTATGCCTTTTCACAAAATCAACCATCGGCCAAAGGGAGCTTTTTAAAAGAACGTAAAGAGGCTTCCGAACAAACACTTTTTGAAAAAATGTCCAACCACAAAGTCCTTGGAGAAAGGATTAAAAATTGCCAAAAGTACTTTATCGATACGAGAGGTGTCCATGCTGAAAAAGAAAGGCTTGCCAATTGTGTCTGGGAAGGCGCCACAGGAAACGATGGGAGTGAGATAATAAAAAAGCTAAACGGTGAAGAAAAGGAAAAATACTATATAGACCTTGGTCTCAACAAAAAAGGCGGAGCTCTAAAAAAGGAGGTCAAAGAAAAAACTTATATAGGTGTTGAAGGAGTTGGTATTGATAAAAAAATAAAGGAGCCCCAAGATAGCGCCTTAAATGCCCTTTCTAACTACTTAAGTAAAAAGTTAAAGGATCATTTTCTGAAGGATTTGACCGAAGAGCAAAAAAAGAAAGGTGTTCTTATCGACCATGCCTCGTTTAATAAGATTTATAAAACAAGGATCAGTAAAAATATTATAAGTTCTATTTCCTCCTATTGTTTAAATGCCACTCCAGAAGGATTTCTACACTACAGTCCATACGACAAGAAAAATTTAGACCCCGAAAACTTAATTCAGAAAAATAGAAAGGCCAACCTTAAAAAGTTAAACGAGTTTCATGAATCTGAAAAAAAGGACGTTAATAAGGCTTTTTTGCATTGGAGTAAGTGCCTCAAACAAATTAAGTATATCTGTAGACAACAAAAGCTCTATAAAAATGAAACTGACGAGGAAAAAGAAGCCCTCAAGAAGAGGCTTGTAACATGGTATGGGGATAGATCAGATGACACTCAGAATAAGTCAGATTTTGATTACACTTCGGATACCGCTTGCCTTGTTAATAGCACAATTAAAGGCCTTAGGCGAGTTCTCATGAAAGTTAAAGATATTGAAAAAGATTATAAAGAATCGGGAAAAGGTGGTTACGGATTTAAAGATTCGGGAATCGAAGTTTTAGAAGCAAAAGACCTTGATGGAGCAACTTCTTTGACTTCAGGAGAGTTTGAAAAGTCAGGCTTCAAAGAAGAAAGTGCAAAGATGGCAGAGAATTTAGAGAAAAACTGTAGGGAAAACAAAGCAACTAATGAGTGTTTAAATTATGTCAATATTGGAAAATCGGCTCAAAGTGAAGACGCCGCCTTTTTAGAATATAAAACAAGGCTTGATGGACTTCAACAAAAGCTTGATAACTTAGATGAAGAAGCCGTAAAAAAATATTTAAAAGAGAATAAGTATATTGATAAAAATACAGAACAGTCTTTGACGGAGGACCAGCTCCTTAAGATTCAGGAGGAAATGAAAGCAGAGTATGAAAATGAAAAAAAGGCCCTTATTTCTCGGATGAATAGAAAGATTAAAGGAAGATCAGTGCAATCTTCTGAAGGAAATGATCTAGAAATTGACTTTAAGAAAAGCGAGGAGACTTTTGAGCAGATTGAAGTTGGTCTTAGGTCCCGAGCGAAGGAGTACACCGAGCTCCTTCACTTTAACAATATTGTTTCTGGCTTTCTTGATATTACTAAAAAAGAAGACCAAGGAGATACTGAGAAAGAAAGAGTTAAGATTTCAAACATCAGAACCATAAAAAGAGAAATGAAGTCCTTGGCCAAGGGCACACTTTACGAGTCAGAGGAAGGTGAAGAAGGAGTTCGCTCAGCAGTAGGTCCCAAGAGAAAGCCCTCAGAAGATGAAAAACCCCTTGAAGAGCTTGAAAAAAGGCTTAAAAAGTCAGGCGGAAGTAAAGATTCCAAAAATAATACTGATCTTGGGATGAACGTAGAAGATATTAGTGATAAAATATTGCAGTACGATACTATTGAGAAGGCAAAAGAAAGAAACGATACTGATACACCATCACCCTGATTTTCCTTCGACATGCCTTTTAGTTCTGGTTCATTAATGATAAAAAAACACTTTATTAACCTCCACTTATCAAAGGATTTGTTGTGAATTTTTACAGCGATGAAAAGGAATGGAAATGGCTTTTTAAAAATGCTATTGACTGGGACAAACTTCTCCCCCTCTTCTACCCCGAATACCCCACAGAGGACGGGTTTGAATCAAAACAAGAGGTGATGGAATTTTTAGAAGAGCTTCTAGTTAGTACTGGGGATTGGGCCGGAAAATCTATTGCCGCTAGGGCCGAAAGGCTTGATAGGGAGGGCGCAGGAAAAATAGAAAATGGTCGGACCATCCCCGGTGAGGCACTCTCTGAGCTCTATCGTGAAGCGACAGAACTCTCAATCTTTGGAGTTACACTACCAAGAAAGTACGGTGGCCTAGAAACTCCCACAACTGGACCGCTTATTGGCCTAGCGGCCATGGCAAGAGGTTGCATTGCGACTTCAACTCAGATTGCTTTTTTTACTTCTATTGGGGAAATGATCAACCGTTTTTGTGATGAAAAAACGGCCGAAAGAATTATTCCAAAAATTATTTCCGGAGAAACTTCAGGGGCGATGTGCTTGACTGAGCCAGGCTGTGGCTCCGACTTAGGCTCACTAAGAACATCCGCTACTCTTCAAGAAGATGGAACCTACCTCATTAATGGAAATAAAATCTTTATTACAAATGGAGGAGGAGGAATCTGCCTCGTTCTTGCAAGAATCAAAGATGCACCTGAAGGCCTTGAAGGCATTTCTATGTTTTTGGTTGAGCAGGATGTCCCCGGGAAAGAAGGCATCAATTACGTCGTTGCTAAAAATGAAGACAAAATGGGAATGCATGGCTCATTCACCACTGAACTGGTTTTTGAAAATTCCGTAGGACAATTGATTGGAAAGGCCAATGAAGGCTTTAAGCAAATGCTTCACCTCATGAATGAAGCAAGGCTTGTCACGGCCCTTCAGGCCCTCGGTGGAATTGAAGCTTCCCTTTCCTACGCTAGAAAATATGCTGGCGAAAGAACTCAATTCGGGAAACCAATTGAAGAACTCCCTTTAATGAAAAGAAACCTGGAAGACTTTGAAGCTGAAAGAGATGGTCTTAGGGCGCTTTTAGTTGATACAATGACTCATTTTGATATTTATCAAAGACTGGAACTTAAAAAGCAACAGACTAATGACCTTACGAAGGAAGAAGAAGAATTATTTGAAGAGGCCCAACTATGGACTCGCAAGAGAACTCCTCTTGTAAAGTATTACGCAACTGAGCTCGCCTCTATTCTTACTATCAAGGGCATCCAAGTCTTAGGTGGCTACGGGTATATGAAAGAATATCCAGTGGAGAGGATTCATAGGGATATCTTTGGCCCTCTTCTTTATGAAGGAACAAGCCAAATTCAGGCCTTGATGGCACTCAAAGACATGGTGAAATATGCCATGAAGGAACCTAAGAGGTTTGCTTCCAATGTCGTTTTCAAGCACAAATGGCTTAATCCAACAAAGGAAAACTCAGAATGGATGAAAGATTTTAAAACAATCCATTTCAAGTTTAAGAGAAAGCTCGTTTCTCTCCTTTACTCTGCTCTTAAGCCAGACGCATCCGAAGTCTTTACTCTCAAAAGTTGGGCCAAGGAAGAAAACGTAAACAAGTTAATGACCCATGCTGAGACACTCTGTCAGGCATTAAGTTATCTAGAGACCCTTCGTGTTCTTTGTGATCACGCTAACAAGGACGAAGAGAGAAAAACCCTCTACTTTCGGTACAGAGACATTGTTCAACCCAAATTAGAAGCAATTTACATGGACTGGACCCTTAGAATGAAAAAATCTGGTTATTAGTTCTTGTTTGGATTTTAAAATTGAGTACTCAATTAGGCTGCCTTTTTCTCTTCAGAAGGGGCAGCTTCTTCAGCCTTAGGCGTTTGCTCTTCCCCTCCCTCTTGAACATCTCCCTCTAAAGCAAGCTTTTGAACTCTTTGCTCTTCAGTTAAATCTAGCATTTCTTTGTCCATTAGTTCATCAGGCTTAATTTCCTCCATCATCATCTTTACAAAATCCAAGAGGGCCATTCCTCCAATCGTGAGTCCCAATATAATTCCCGTCACCCACATGGCAAAATCGGTTTCTTTCATTGGACTCCTCCCTATTTTATTTAGTGCCCCAAAAGGACCTATTTTCGAAGCCTAGGACAACTCATTATAGCAGAGGTTTATGCCGGGCCAAGGAAAAGACGATTTTTAGGCCTTTCTTTTTAAATCAATCAATACTTCCTATTGTTAGAAGCTGGCCAAATAGGAAGAATTAAACTATTTCTTTTGGAATGAGATGTGATGCAATAAACTCTGATCTGGCGACCTTTAATGGCTCTATGGGTCAATACAAAATAGTTAAAACAAAAGACCAATCCTACACGGTTTTTAGTGAAGCCTATAATGAAGCTTGTCACAGCCTTGACGGTGCCTGGGATGAAACTCTCTTCAATTACCTTGAAGGTTGTAGCATCCCGGAAAAATCTGAAAGGCTTGGAGAAAAAGCCTTGTCGGTACTGGAAGTTGGTTTCGGTCTTGGTGTGGGGCTACAAGTTGTTTCTGATTTTTACGAAAAAAAAGAAGTTAAAAAATCCTTTGTCTTCACATCACTGGAAATAGACCAAGGACTTGTTGAGTGGACAATCGATAATTGGCCTCCATCAATACCACCATTAAAAGGAAGCTTTCAAAAAACTGGTGGGCTCGATTATTTTAATGGAAATTGTGGGCTTGGTAAGGTCAATATTCTAATAGGAGATGCTCGGAAAACCCTTAAAAAAGCCTCAAAGCTTGGTATGATTCCAGCTCTGGACGCAGTTTTTCAAGACCCCTTCTCTCCTAAAAGGAACCCTTCTCTTTGGACTGTTGAGTGGTTTGAAGTACTCAAGAAGGCTTCATCACCAGAAGTGACTTTATCCACTTATAGCTCTTCCACAAGTGTAAGAAAATCCTTACAAGCTGCCGGTTGGTTTATGAGGAATGCTCCTGGCTTTTCTTCAAAAAGGACCTCAACTAGGGCCTTCCTTAAAGGTCCATCAGATCCAGAAGTTATTGATAAGTTAAAAAGGGCCCCTATTAACCCTTTAAGAGACAAAGACAATGAAACCTGACTGGAAAGGTTTACTGGCGATTCATTATAAGATAGTAATAATGGGTAAACTTCTCCTTTTTCTATAAAGAATATAAAAGACTTATGACTATAGAGAAGTTTCCGAAAAATTTATATAGAATAGAGATTAAGATTTTTAGAAAAATTTTTAAATAGAATCAAAGAAATAAGGAAGAATAAAATTATGCTGAATGTGATCCTCGCAGAAGAAAACCCAAGCCTTAAAGACCTCATGCTAATGGAGCTGAATGAGCTTTTTCCTGAGGAAGTTTTGGTGAGGGAAACAGCAGCTGAGGCATTAAACTACCTGAGTCTTTTTCCTAAGGTAGAAGTCATTATCACGGCTTCACATTTAGACGACGAAGACGCTGCTTCGATTATAGAGGACTATATTAGAAAAAATAAGCTTAAGACAAAGCTTATTGTTTTAGGACATTATGAAAGTCAATTAGACCAAACCGAAGTTATCCCAAAAAGGACTAATTGGAAAGCCGCGACTCAAAAGGCAATCAACTGCCTATTACCAGATTATGACGAAGAAAAGATTTTTCTCAAAAAAGCACTCAGGTGGAGGAAGCAACCCGAAAGCTCATCCATTTAATTTTTATTTCAAAAATTTCAAGGTGACTGTTTTAAGTTTAATCATGTGATCCCCTTCATAATTAGCTAGCAATTTTAGTATAGATTGTGAAAAAATAGCTTCTAGGCAAAAAAAGATAAAAGTAACACCCATAACAAACTTAAATAAAAGAAACTTCTTTTGTTGATTTTATATCTATTTTTTTAAGGATAAAAAAATGAAAAAGTTCGTGATTTTAGTTTTTCTATTTCTAGCTCCAACCCTTTCTTTTGGAGACACATGTTATAAAAGCGACCAACAACCAAGTCTCATGGTTTTGGGAAAAGTACCTAACAAACCGAACTCCAATACAATCAGGGTTCAATTCAAAGGAATGTCAAAGTCAGTTCCTTTTGCAAATGAAACCGTAGCAAAATATGCTTTTGAGATATTTAAGATAAATAACCTTCTACCAATCAATAAGAGAAAAAAATATTGTGTTATCTTTATGAAGGGCAAAGTTGAGGGAATATGTCTTGGGAGTTGCTAAATATTTTATATTTACCTTAGATTGCCTATTTTTATAACCTCTTTGCTCCTTAAAAAAGCCCTCTTTAAAGCTTCAAAATCTAAAGCGTCCTCAATAATCATCCTTTAATTTCAAGATATATCTTAGCTGACCGATAAGGACAGGTATAATAGAGAGAGGCAAACCTCTTTACAGTAAGACCGGTATTTTTGATATGTTTCGAAAAGAGACAAAACTATATGTTCTTTTAGTCCGGGGTTTTTTACTTTTTACCCTTGTGGCTTCTTTACCTTTACACTCTCAGGATACTGGTGGTGGCTTTAATGATATAAGTCCAGCTGGGGATGCAGAGCTTGATACCATAAACCCAGCTGGGGCCGGGGACGACACCCCTGTCACTCCCCCAGCAATAAGCCCTGGAGATTCAACAAAAGCAAAAGCAAATTGGTCTAATGCTCTCAAAAAAGCTAGTTCATCGGAGTCTTGGCAAAGCGGAATGAAGGAATTTAGACCGGATGCTGGGGATGTGATTCAAAGCACTTTAGAGAAGGATAGAGCCGAAAAGGCAAAGACTTCAGAAATTCAAGAAAAGAACCGGTTACAAACTTTTAAGGAAGACCAAGCCGCAATAACAAAAAACCAAGCTGAAATGGCAAAAAACCAAACTGAAATGACAAAAAGCCAAGCTGATTCGGCAAGGAATACAATCAACAAGTTGAAAGGGACGGATAAAAAAAGCAATACTTGGATGACAACGAGCAAAAAGGAAAAGGAGAGGATGGATAAAAGCTGGTCCGGAGAAAGTGCCGAATGCCAACAGTTAAAAAGGGGCCTCAACAGTGCTGGTATGAGAGCAGCTCCACAAACTCTAGAAAGCCCTTTTAAATCAGAGGCAGCTGGAAAGCTCGCAAATAAGCGCTTAGGTCACCCTTATACACCAAAGTTTCAAGGGTCTATGCTTTTCCAAGAGTGCCAGGGTTTTGTTCCACAAGATTGGGATCAAGTTGTCGCCAATAAAGGTTCAGGGCCGGAGAATTTTATTGGGTCTTGGGATAATTTGGCCAATACCCTATTAAGAAAAATTAAGCCTTATGCATTAACTCCTCAAGAGTGGTCCTTAGCGATCATTCAATTAAATGAAGGGAAAACATTTCAAGAGCTTGTGACTGAAGCTGAGGAGAAAATTAGTACCCTTATGGATTCGGGGAAAGATGACATGGATATTCAGGTGGTCAGGTGGAAAGAAAAAAAAGCTGACTATGAGGCAAAACAAAAGCTATGGGAAGGAGAAGCAGATTCAGGTCTAGAGGCTAAAAAGGTAACGGAAAAACTCCAGGAAATTAAGAAGAGGCTAAGTAACGTCTTTCCAGAAGCCGGTGCACACTACTCAATTGTAAGAAAATGTGCCGCCCTTGTTCACCTAACTTCTATGATGGATTACAGTAGCTCCGAATATACAAGCCCTACTTCGGGAGACGGTGGTGGAGGAACCAACTTTAATCAAATTCAAATGCAGATGCAAATGGCCCAACAGCTACAACCAGGCGGAGCTGGAGATGGTGCTGAAATGCAACAGGAGACGATGACTTTAGAGTTTTCTTGTGCCTCTGCTGGTGCAGAAACTCAAGACTTCCCTGCTTGTAGAAAATCAGTAAGCCAAATGAGGGCCTTTCAAATTGCCTCACAAGGGTTTAATGTTGCTGCAAAACTAAAAATGGATGCCGATGCAAAAAGAAGGGCCCAAAAAGTTAAGTGTCAAGCCGAATACATAAGAAACCCAAACATGGAAATGACGGTAAGTACTGATCCTGAAAGCCCTGGCTGTGCAGAATACATTCAGGTACAAGGACAAAACAATGCCCAACTCATATTAAAAGCACTTCAAGAAAAAGAAAAGATGGGGACTTTGAGTGAAGAAGACCAAAAAATAATGGAGATTCAAAAAGCAAGGATCGAAGACTACAAGAAAAGGTCCCAAAACTTAAGCGTTCAACAGCTCGCCCTTCAGGCCCAAAAAGAAGGGATTGAGGCCCAACAAAAGTTTCAACTGACAAAAATGGGCTTTCAGGCGACTAAATTAGCGGTGCTTGGAAACGCCTTTAGTAAATTTCCGGATAAAGGTAAACTTCATGGCATCTGTAAAAGTGGCTTGGGTGGTAACCCGGAAAGTGTCGCTGAAAAAGAAAAAGAGAGGTATGAAAGTTGGATCAACGAGTTGGTAAGGCCCTATAGGGTTTTTAAATGTGCTCCCTTTAACTACGACGTTGCTGAGTTTGTAAAAGGCGATGTGCACGGTGGGGGTATGGAACTTGTTGAAGCACCTGAGCAAGAAGATAGTGGAGGAGATGGTGAACCTCCAACGGCCATGCAAAGCAAAGATAAAACATCCACAAGAGACCCCTGTCAAGACGTTATCGGCGGCAGCACTGTCGGTCTTTTAAGAAATCAATCTTCCAGGGAGCAACTTAAGAGCTACCTTATTGGTATCGGTAAGGATGCCATGGTTTCATTTATGAGCTCAATGATTTACAAGAACCAAGCCGATATTGTCCAATCGGCAATGGATGGCACAAAGGCACTAGAGCAACCCTTCACGATGACTCCTTTTATGCGTGAAAACCTCAATAAATTGTGTAATGGAACCCCTATTGAGCCGAAGGCTCTCTGTGATGCCACAAAAAATGCAATGAATAAGGGGCCTATATACCCATCTCAATTAAGAGTTTCATTTCAGGGCGGAGGAGCAACAAAAATCGCTCCAAATAAACGCTTAAAGCTTGGTGTAAACCGAAGGGCAGCTAATGTTAAGGCGGCAACAAGCAATGATAACGTCGATGCCATTGGCTCAGGTTTAGATATGGGCGGTGGCGGCGGCGATGAATCTCAAGGAGAGCCACAGGCGATGCAAGGGCTTGGAGAAGTGGCTTCAAGTGAAGGTGGCAGCGGTGGCGATGCCGGAGGGCCAGGTCTTATGGAAGGTGGTGGAGACCCAGAGCCTGAAACTCAAGAATCTGAAAGAGGTGCTGAAGCCGCAGGGCTTGAAAGTGGTGAACTTCAAGTGGCCCAGTTCCAAGGTGGAGGCAAAATGGCCGGTGGCGGTGTTGGCATGGACATGGGCGGCATGGTCCCCGGTAGTGAAGGTGGAGAAATGAGCTTTCGAGGGCCAGCTTCTGGTGATGGCGGCGTTGCAGGAAGGGCCAAGGGTATTTTTAAGATTATTTCGAAACGATACAAGTCAATTCATGGTCGTAACAAGCTTCTTAAGTACGATAAGAAAAAATAATGCATCGTTCCTACCCTTAGTGAAATTCTTTATTAGTATTGGGCTTTTAAGTATTCAACTCATGTATAGGAGTATTCTTTATGCTAGATAAGACTACCGCACAAGACGTCCTCTTTGAGGCCATAAGTCTTGGTGCAGACTTTTGCGATATATTTGTCGAGAGACATCAGTCTAAAAATATCCAGGTCCTCTCTTCAAAGGTTCACGAAATAAAAAGTGGTATTGATTTTGGAATTGGTGTGAGGCTTATTTATGGAACGAAAGTTCTCTATGGATACACAAATAGTATTGAAAAAGAAGAGCTCATTCGAATTACAAGGCTTTTGGCGGCCTCAGAAAAAAGGAATGCTGTTAGAGATACGACGGTTCTCAATTTTTCAAAAATTGATGACATTCACCCGGCCACCCAGGGAATAAATAACGATATTCCCAACCAAAATAAAATAGATTTTCTTATGAGCATTGATCAAGCCGCCAGGGCCCACCATGAAAAAGTTGAGCAAGTCCGATTAGGAGCTGGTCAGAGGCTTCAAGACGTTGAGATTTTTAACTCCGAAGGATTACACACAAAAGATACTCGTCACTATACAAGACTTTTTAGTATGGTTATGGCAGCTCATGAAGGTGAACAAGCAACAGGTTATGAAGCACCTGGAGCGCTCACTGGATGGGAAATGTCTCAAACCATAGATCCAAAGCAACTAGGTGAAATGGTTGCTAAGCAAGCTATTACAAAGCTTTTTGCTGACCCCTGTCCTTCAGGAAAAATGCCTGTTGTTTTAGATAACGGCTTTGGAGGAGTTATCTTTCACGAAGCGTGTGGACACCTCTTGGAAACAACCTCTGTTCAAAAGAA
>DKQD01000020.1:0-8107 GCA_002474345.1 Bacteriovoracaceae bacterium UBA7317 | reverse complement strand
AGTGCCGTTGATGATGGAACTATGGGGAACTATTGGGGTTCAATCAATATAGATGATGAGGGAATGCCAACACAAAAGACGCAACTTATAAAAGACGGTGTTTTAACTGGCTTTCTCGTAGATAAAGTTGGAAACCTAAAAACTGGACATCCTAGGAGCGGCTCAGGCAGAAAGGAATCCTATAAGTATGCTCCAGCCAGTCGAATGAGGAACACTTTTATTGAGCCTGGCAAAGACTCCTTTGATGATATGATTGCCTCAATTGATCATGGTGTGTATTGCAAAAAAATGGGAGGAGGATCAGTTCAACCTGGCACTGGTGAGTTTAACTTTGCTGCCAATGAAAGTTACCTTATTAAAAACGGAAAAATTGATAAACCTCTTAAAAGTGCCACTCTTATTGGAACAGGGCCTGAGGTTCTTAAAGAAATCAGTATGATCAGCTCTAATTTAGAGCTAGCGGCAGGAATGTGCGGATCTGTAAGTGGTTCTGTTCCCACAACGGTTGGCCAGGCGGCCCTTAAAATTGACAATATTTTAGTAGGAGGACAAGCGAATGGATAATCAAAAAGAAAACGTAAAGCTTATTGAAAAAGTCCTCGACATGGCCAAGTCAAAAGGGGCCAAAGAGTCAGAAGTCCTCTTTGCAAAAAGCTCAAACTTTTCTCTCAAGGCAAATGAAGGAAACCTTGAGGAATACAAGGTTTCAAGCTCTCAAGTTATGGGGATTCGTATCGGCAAAGACCAAAGAATCGGTATAAGTTACTGTGAAGATATGCAAGAAAATTCCCTATCACTAATGGTGGATCAAGCACTTGAAAACTCTAAGTACGTTAAAGAAGATGAATACGAAGAGATTTGCGTCGCCCACAAAGATAGGATTTTTGCTGATAATGAAAAGACCTACAGGGAAGACGATACCCCTGCAGAAAAAAAGATCGAGCTTTGCCTAGAGCTTGAAAAAGGAATTAAGGCAAAAGACAGCTCTGTAAAAAGTGCTCCTTATAATGGATATTCTGAAGGAGAGTCCGCTAGCTACATTGCCAATTCCCTTGGAACACTTTGCTTTGAAAAAAACCGATCCTTTTCCTGTTACACGTCGGCCCTTATTGAAAAGGATGGAAAACAATCCATGCATTACCATGGGTCAGTAGGTAGAGTTTTTAATGAGCTTAACCCCTCTAACTGTATTGAAGAATCTTTCAAGCACGCCAACTCTCTTTTAAATGCAGGCCCTGTGGCGACAGGTCAATATGATGTTATCTTTTCACCTGATATGCTAGACGACCTTTTTGGAGTTTTTTCAACAATGTTTAGTGGGAAAAGTTCTATGGATGGGGTTAACCCTATGAGGGAAAAGTTAGGTAAATCAGTCGGTATATCAGGCTTGTCGATAAAGGACTGCCCTCAATACGATGATGGATTTAATTACTCAACTTTTGACGATGAGGGTAATTTAAGAAAGGAGTTCTCTCTTATTGAAAATGGGATCTTAAAATCCTTTTATCACAATTCAGCAACGGCTAAATTTCATAGCGTGGAAAACAACGCCAGTGCCAGTAGAGGCCCTAAGGGAACTCTTGGAGTTGGTGGTACTCAACAAGTGATTTCATTAGGAAATGCAAGTTCAGAAGAAATCAAAAAAGAACGTTACTTGAATATTGTTTCCCTTCAGGGCCTTCACTCAGGAGCTGACTCTTTAAGTGGTGACTTTTCTTTTGGTGCTAGTGGTTACCTTTGTGAAAATGGAGTCGTCATTGAGGCGGTTAAGGGAATTACCGTATCAGGAAACTTTTACCAACTTTTAATGGAAATCGGCTTAATAGGGAATGAAATGAAGTCCAATGCTTATGGGACATTCTTTTCACCTGAAATCCGCTTTTCAAACTTAAGTGTTGCAGGAAAATAAAAACTAAAAACAGGAAAAGGGCAAACGCCCTTTTCCTCTAAAAAATTATCCAAAATCTTTAAATATCATTTATCCTTATAGAAACCTTAAAAATAAGTTGGTTTCTATGAAAATAGCTTTATTTTTTCCATTATTTTTCATTTTTTTGCTTACTTTTGGTTACGCTCAGAGCTTAGAAGAAGAGCTTGCAAAATACTCCAATCCCAGCAGTTACGACCCCGAAAATATCAAAAGACTTGTTGGTGAAGGCGCTGATGTTAACACATTAAATAGGTGGGGAAACCCACCCCTTACAATGGCGGTTCTTAAAAAAAATGTGGAGCTTATTAAATTTTTATTATCTAGAGGAGCTAACGTAAATTTAAAAAACCCTAAAGGCTTTTCTCCTTTAGATTTTGCAAAAAAGTCTGGAAACAATCTCATTATTGACCTTTTACAAGGTGGAAAGTTAGAAACAAGCCTAAAAGCAGCTTTGGCCTCAAATAAATACGAAAGTAATAAAATAATTGATTTAATTAAACAGGGAGCCCCCGTTAATACTCTTAGTTCCTCAGGTGATACTGCTTTAATAGTAGCTGTGAAAAAAAATGACGCTAGGGTTGTAGAGGCCTTATTAGAAAAAGGTGCAAATGTTAAGTTGGAAAACAATGAGAAAATGACCGCACTTGATATTGCTAGAAACTTAAAGTTAAAAAAACTAATAAATTTACTTATTGCTGACAGTCCACAATCCCTTCTAAGAGAGGGTCTTTCACAAAACCCTTTTAGTAAAGATCTTATACGAAAAGCATTAAAAAAAGGGGCCAATATTGATAGCGAAAACAAAAGGGGAAAAACACCTCTTTTAGAGGCAGTTATAAAAAAAGATGAAGATTTAACTAAGTTCCTTCTTTCCCAAGGTGCAGACCCCTATAAGAGTAATTCAAAAGGAGAGTCGCCTTTTCAATTTGCTAAGAAAAAAAGGTATAAAACCATTATTAATCTTTTTGAGAATAAAACTAACCAATCAATTGAATCTTTGCTAACAAGAAATACTTTTAACAAAGTATCTCTTCAAGAAAGGATTAACCTTGGTGCCGATGTTAATTCAGTGGGTGAAGATGGTAAAACAGCCATTATGTTTGCTATTGAAAAAAAAGATTTTGAACTGATTAAATTCTTAGTTAAAAAAGGTGCAGATTTAAGCCTCAAAAGTTCCGCAGGTAGAAATGTCTTGGACTTCGCTGCAAATGCAAGAAATTCTAGAATAAAGGGTTTCATCCTGGATCAATTACTCATTAATTTAAAAAAATTTTCATCAATTAATCATTTTAATTCGGCAAAGATAAAGACTTTAGCTGAAATGGGTACATCATTAAAATATTTAAATAATGACGGAGACACTCTTCTTATTTCAGCAATAAAAAATGAAGACCAAAGCCTCTTTATCTTTCTTATGAAAAAGGGTGCCAATATACTTCAAAAAAATAAAAAAGGACTCACAGTTTTTGACGTCATAAAAACCTCTAAGCTGACTAAGCTAAAAGCATTTCTGGAGAAAAATCAATTAAGCTTTGAATTGCAAGGATACCTTAATCATGAAACTTATAACTCTGAAAAAATTAAAGAATTGATCAACAAAGGTGCCGATGTAAATACTGTAAATAAACAGAGGAATAGTATCTTAATTATGGCAGTTTTAAAAAAAGATGTTGAACTTATAAAGTTCCTCCTAAGCAAAGGGGCCAATCCTGAGAAAAAAAACTCTCGAGGCTTTTCTGCACTTAGGTTTTCAGAAAGGTATCCTACAATAAATGAACTATTCAAAACGGAAGTATCCTCTGAAGAAGAAGGGGAAGGAGAAGAAGAAAATCAGCCGAATGAACCTGATCAAGAGGCCCCACAACCCCTTACTCCAAAAGAAAGGTTGGAATTGCAAGATTTGTTCCGTTATGCTGACAATTGGAAAAGGTCAAAAGTAGAAACTCCTATTGATTTTTTTAAAATGACTTTTTCAGTCCCCTTTAATTATTTAAATTTAAAAAATAGAAAGTCGTCCCTTGAAGTTGATGTTTTCAAGAAACTAAAAAATAAATTGTTTTTTTTCTTAGAGGTCGAAAATAAAAAAGAAGAAAAAATTGGAGGTAGTAAACTTTACAAAATAAAACTTACTATTGAAAACAGAACAATTACAAAATTAAATTTACTATTAGATGTAGGCACAGAGAATATACCAAATAACTATTGTGGAATGAAGTACCGCCTCACCGTACCTGCAAAGAGAATCGTAACAAAAGAACTGACTTATTTAGGAAGTCAACAAAAGGGTGAACCAAAGAACCTTTTTCTTGCTTCCACTAAGGCCTGTCCCTTAGACCTTCTGGCCCGAAAAAAGAACCATATAAGCACTAAAAAAGGAAAAAAAGAAACAATTGATCAATGTTCAAATTTAACGGAAGGAAAAAGAAGGACACAAGAAATTTACGATATTTGCTTAGAAAAAAAGGTTAAAAAAGAAGGTATATACGAGAGTGAGTCACCGGCCTTCAATGTTTTTTCTCAAGCAAAGACATATGGAAAATTTAAGGCAATAGATAAGGCCATTAAACAATGTGAAAACTCCCCAGGAATTTTAATTAAAGAGATAGAACCCAAAGACTCTTTTTTTAAATGCAGTAAAAACTCACGGGAGCTATGGTTTTGTACTGGAAAAGCTTCCGTATTTTGCAGCTTACAAGAGCAAAAGTTTCTTAAATCAAATTACACAAGGAAGGGTTTTTTCGACGACCTCTCTTTTGTATACGAAAAAATCAAGAAGCTTTATCAAAAGGCGCTAAATCAAGAGCTTGAAATCGGTGATGAGTTAGAAAAGCTTTACCTTTTAGCGGAAGAGCAATTAAGGCAAATAGGGGAGCTTAGTGCTCTTATTCGCCTTGAAAACGAAAGAAACAAAACCAAGGTTAGTTGTCACTTGAAGGAAAGACTTACTGATTTTCTAAATGAGTCAAAAAAGACCCATGCCTGCATGAAAAATGTCCTCTTTCCTAAATTAAACTTGAATATAAAAGAAACAAATACCTTCAGTAAAACGATAAGGTTTCCTAATTAAAAAAGCTGGTTTTTAATAACCAGCTTTTTTAACGGCCTCTTTAATCATCGTCTCAACTGTACCCTTGTCACTCCACCTCTTTTGAGCTTCAGGGGAAAGTTTATGAATAGGGTCAAAGTAAGTAAAATGCTGACCTGGTTTTACATAGGGTGCTGTCCATACAGATATGCCATTTTCCTGGTCATAATACTCATAACTTGCAACATGCCTTTTTCCACCCCCGCCAGGAAGGTCGCAGACAAAAGTAGGGGTATGAAATCCAGCAGTAATTCCTCTGACAGCTTTTTCTAATTCAACCCCTTCTTTCAAAGTAGTTCTAAAGTGTTCGCAACCAGGAACCATATCATGCATATAAACATAATAAGGTTGAACATTCATATAACTTACTTGTCTTGTTAAAAGGACCATGTCTTCAACGGTATTATTAACCCCTTCTTGAAGAACAGCTTGGTTTCTAACAATGATTCCTTCAGAATAAAGTCTATCCATTGCTTTTTGTGACCAAGTCGTTATTTCTTTTGGACTAGAGAAGTGAGTATGAATTACTACCTGCTTATTCATAGACCTACCAAGCTTATGAACCTCTGAAATTGCCTGAACCCAATCATCATCTGTTAAGATTTTCATTGGAAAAATAGCGATACCCTTCGTAGCATAACGAATTCTTCTAATGTTTGGAATCATGAGAAGGTTTTCACCGATATACTTGATTTGCTTTGCTGTAAGCATGAAGGAGTCACCACCAGAGATAACGACATCTTCAATTTCAGGATTCATTTTTAGGTATTCAAAAACGTCGTCCCATTTCTTTTGGCTTGCACCATAGCTAGACTTTTCCACACTTTCAGTCGAGCCACCAATGATTCTACTCCTTGTACAGTAGGAGCAATAAACAGGACAAATTGTTGTTGGTAAAAATAACACTTTGTCCGGGTAACGGTGAGTCAGCATAGGGACAGGTGAGTCCACATCTTCACTAAGAGAGTCTTCTCGATAATAAGGATGATCTGGCAAAAACTGTGACCCCATAGGTAGAAATTGTTTTCTAAGAGGGTCATTGAGAGGATCATCCCAATTAATTAGCGCAAAAATATAGGGTGTAATTCGGATATTCATTGGGGTTATTTTTTGCCCCGCATAGATATCATCCATAGTTTCTTTAGATACTCGGCTTCCTAAGACTTTCTCAACTTGCTCCACTTTTCTAATTGCATTTTTATTTTGCCATTTGTGGTCTGCAAACTCATCGTGAGGCACACTTGCCCAGCCAGGGAGCTCTTTCCAGAACTCATCGTCTCTAAACTTTCTATGCTCCAAGGCTTGTTCACTCGCTTGAGAGCTTTCAATTTTTTTGTCGGTGCTCATAACGCAATCCCCTCTAAAACTTAAACTATATTTAAATTATAAATTAATTATATTTTACTCAAAGCCCAAAAAAACAGGTTTCGTAGTATATACCCTAACTTACCATGTGGAAACCCTTCTGTGATAAGGAATTACAAAAGCTGCTATGCGGTACTTTTCTTTGTCTACCTTCTTAATGATGCTACATTAATTTTGAAACCTTATGTAAATAATGAGCGGAAATAGAAAAAAAGAAAAGGCCCTAATATTAATAATATCAGAGTAAAAAAACGAAAGCTTGAAACAAATGATTTAAATCCACCCTTAATTGTTATTTACGCCCTTATCTTACCCCTAGCTAACTCAAATAAGAGCTCCTGCGAGAAAAGTCAATAATTTTGGATACTTAGCTCTGTTTAGTTTCATATAATATAAATTATATGAAATTTTTTACTCGATTTAGCCCCGATCCTAACAGGTACATACATAAACAAAAGTCTATTAACAGTTACTTTTTGATCATGACACCACCCCTTGACCTCCTTAATGAACACCCAAGAAATGCGTTACAGTGCCAGGCTGAAAATGCAGAGCATACTCAAAACTCAATAATAACACATCACAAAAACTAAAAAAACGATTCGTGGTCAAGCGACCTTTTTCATTATAAAACTTATTTAGTCTATTTTTTGTTTAACTTAATTCATAAGGAGAATCACTTGAGAACATTATTCTTTTCCTTAATAACTCTATTCTTTTTCATAAAAACAAGTTTCGCCTCTTATTCTCACCAGGGGCTTATGAAGGCCTTAAAAGAAAGCGAAGTAAACTCGATTTCTTTAGTCGATAATAAGGAGGAAGTAAGAGACACTGTTAATTTATTCCTAAAAGTTTTTAGAGATTACTCCAAACCCCTCTTTGAATCAGAGATAGATAACCTTTATGCAAAAGAAGCTTTTTTGAATGATCGAATTCAAAGCGTTAAGGGGTCCTCCAATATAAAAAGGTACTTTTTAAATACTTTCATAAAGTTGAAGAAAGCAAAGTTTAATATACTCGATGTTGTTTATGGAGAACGTGATGCATACATACGCTGGGAAATGGTTCTTTATACCAAAGGTGGGACTAAGCCCCTTAAAAATCTCGGAATGAGCCAGTTAAGGTTTAACAGTGAAGGAAAAATTCTTTACCACCAAGACTATTGGGATTATTCGGAAATTTTGCAACAAATGCCATTAATTAAACATGTCATAAACACTATGAAAGACAATACCTAACAATCTGGCGTAAGCAAAGGTTCCAACTAAAAATCATTAGGGGCCTTTGCACTCTAGTTTCAACTTTGGACTTAATTGGGTCTTGTGCTTTCACTTTTAAGAAGGTGCTCTACTACGGTTAAAAGCCTTTCTTTATCAAAGGGTTTATCCATATAAAATTGTGCACCCTTTTCCCTAGTTTCCCTTCTTTTAGTAGAAATAGTTGTTAAAATAAGGACCGGAGGTATGGGATCTAGAATTTCATCTACTTTATCTAAAAACTCAAACCCACCCATAACTGGCATTTCAAGGTCAAGAATGATCATATCGGGCACAACTTTTCTAACTTGTTCTAAGGCCTGCAAACCATCCTCGGCTTCATAAGTCTCATACTTATCTTTCAAAAGCGTCGCAACTTCTTTTCTCATGACTTCCGCATCATCAACGATAAGAACTTTTCTTTTCTCGGTCATAAATCTCCTTTAGCAAATGCTTTTTCGGTTTATGACA
>DKQD01000063.1:4679-5464 GCA_002474345.1 Bacteriovoracaceae bacterium UBA7317 | reverse complement strand
TCAAGGTTTGACATCAGCAATAAATAAGAGACTTGCAACCATATTAAAAACAGAAGAGAATAAAAAGAAAAAAGGTTTAGAACTATCTAAAAATTTAATTGAGAGAAGAGAAAAATTAAAAGAGTTAAGAAGAAAAGAAAGAGGGCCTTTAAAAAACTCCCTCTCTATGATGCAAATTCTTTTAAGTAAAGACGTTTTCCAGGAGCTTTGGGGCATGGACTACCAAACCCTCCGCCACGAATACAAAAAGTTTTCTAGAGGATTAAAAGAAAGAGGCCTTCTTAAGTCACCCAAATACTCAAAAATCCTCCTTCAAAATAAAATAAGCATTAGAAGAATGCTCAAAAAAATAGAGCTCATCCTCAACACAAGGCCTGGGCAAAGGTATACGACAGGCAAAGGTGTAAAAAAGCATATTAGAAAGTTTATGGGGCTTAGGGCATCTCCTCTTTTTAAAAGTTTGGGGTTAGGTTTTTTTCTCCACCTTTTAAAAGGCGAAGACCTTTCCTCCTTTGTTAATATTTTTGCCCTTTTAAATGCGGAAGGACATAAGGGGCTCCTCTATTCTTTTGGTGATGGCTCAAAACATCACCTCTTTAAAACCATGAGGACGGTCCAGCTCTCTCCCTCTATTCAGCCCTACGATTACAAAAGAATTGAATACCCTAAAGAGGACGATCAAAATAAACTTTCAATAAGTAAATTAGAACTTGGATTACCGCTTTAGGAGGCCTTTCTATTTGTAGAGGCTTTGGCCTCTTTTAAGATATAGGACTCTAGTTTTT
>DKQD01000063.1:0-4278 GCA_002474345.1 Bacteriovoracaceae bacterium UBA7317 | reverse complement strand
TTTCAACCCACTCTTTAGTGTGAGAAAGCTTTGTTTCTTCTATCGAGTTTTTATAGCTTAGTAACTTTTCTTCAAGGACATTAATATCCATGTATTTTAAAAAGTAAGTCAAATCAATGACCAAATGCTTTATTAATTTAACTTCTTCCTCATTAAAATAGATATCCTTTATCACAGGAAATAGACCTATCTTATTTATTGAGGTCTTTTCATCAGTCTCTTTTAGAAATTCTTTACTCTCCTCGATCTTCTTGCTTGTCTCCCCGGCTTGTTCTTTACTAAGACTTTCAAATTTTAAATGTTTTTTAAATTCGTTTAAAAGAAACTTCTTTGAAAGAGGCTTTTGTAAAATCCCTTGAAAATTAATCGAAACATCTTCAGAGATGGAAACTGAAGAAAGAAGGATAATGGGTATATCTTTATATTTTTCATCTTCTTTAATTTCTAAAATAGATTCCAGCTTTTCTTCCATAGGAAGGGAAACATCACATAAAATAAGAGAGGGGTTCGTTCTTTTAACTTTTTGGTAGAGCTCTTTTTGATTCTGGGCCGTTTCAATCTTTAAGTTGGTACCATCCAAATAAGTCATTAAAAGGATCCTGCCACTTTGACTTTTATCCAAAATAATGACTTCTTGGCCTAAAAAGTTAGTGCTAAGACTATCATCTTCAAAAACTTCACTTTCTCCTTTATAAACATCTTTAAAAACAACGGTAAAAAGGGTTCCCTTTCCTTTTTTCGAAGAGATTTCAATTTCACCGTTCATTTTTTCAACGATTTTTTTAGAGACGTAAAGCCCTATTCCGCTCCCCTTCTCTCCTAAATTCCCCTCTTCGAGAGGATTTGAAAACTCTTTTTCAATTTGTTTCGTTTTATCCGTTTCAATACCTTTCCCCGTGTCAGAAACCTCAAAAACAAGGTCAAACTGATCTTCCTTACCAGCATAGTAATAAGCTTGAACATCTAAAGAAACAAGGCCTTCATCTGTAAACTTAACAGCATTATCTATTAAGTTATCTAAAACCTGCCTCATTTTGGATTGGTCGGCCTTTAAATAAGTGGGGAGATTTGACCCCTTATTTAACTCAAAACGAAGTCCTTTTATCACGCAATTATTTTCGTGGAGTGCCTGGAGTTCATCTAGAAACTGTTGGGTGGAAAAATTTTCGTCAACAATTTTAAGTTTTTCTAAATCTACTTTTGTAAATTCGTAGATTGAGTTAACAAGATTTAAAAGGGATTTTCCACTTTTATTTATATAACTAAGGTACTCAAAAATCTGTTCACTTTCCAAATCATTAATCCCCTCCATCGCCACATCAGAAAACCCAAGAACGCTATTTAGGGGAGTTCTTAAATCATGGCTTAATTTTGAATAGAAAAATGTCCGGTCTTTTTCAAATTGACTTAAAACTTCATTTAATTTTTCAAGCTCCTCTGTTTTATTAATTAAATTTTTAACAAGGTTGTTTTTCATATCCTCTAATTTTAAATTGGCCTCTTCCATTTTTTTATAATTTATCAACTGCTCTTTATATGTTAGTGCGTAACTTTTTTCAAGACTTCTAAGAGTCTCCCTAAGTTCTTCATTTTCTTTTTTTAAATCAATATAACCTGCGGTTTCCATAAGTTCTTTTTTTATCTTTAAAGCAGATCCCACTGGATCATTTGGATAAACTTTATATCTTTCAATTACTCTCTGGGCCTCTTGGATTCTTTCCCTACCCTTTTGAAACTTTGCTTGATTTCTATTTAAACTGTCTTGTATTTCCTCGATTGAGTTTTTGTCAATAGTTTGAAATTCACCTATGCTACTCTCATTTTTTTTAAATATTAGGCCTTTTAAAGTAGAATTATTGTCTTTTAACCAAGTTACTTTTTTCATAATTTTTTGAAGGCCCGAACTATTTTTAGACAATTCATCAGACAAAATAATCCCACCATCTTTCAATCTAGAGGAAGCTTTTTCAAAAATTTTTTTTATATAATAATCTTTATATGGGGTAAAAAGATTATTTAAAACAATTAAATCTGTATTAAAAAAACCTAGACTGTTTATAAAATTATTCCTATCTGAGATAAAATAATTAACACCTATCTTTTTAAAGAGAGTGTATTTCCCTTCTTCATTTTTTGCTAAAAATATCCTGTACTTTTTAGGAATCCTTAAATAGTCAGATTCTTTTAAATAAGGGGCAACCCCAAAGCTGTCTTCGAAGCCCATTATTTCTGTTGCTGCAAATTGAATGTTATTGTTACTTAAAAAATTGTTTTTTTTACAATAGTTTATAAAAGGCAAGAAATAATTGAAAAATTCTTGTCCAGTACCAAAACCAACGATCCAAACCCTTATTTTTTCCCCTTTCTTATAGTCTTTAAAAACTTCGGGATAAATAACTTTTTCTATATAATCAAATTCCTCTTCTTTTTTAAAAATTTCTGATTCATTTAGCTTAAATAATTTCCATACTCTCATTAAATAAGTGTGGTCCTTTTCTATCTTTTTAAAAAAAGAAGAAAGTTCTATCTTATATAATTTTAAATAAAAATAAACCTCTCTAAAAATTTCAGTTTCTAAAAGAGAAAGAGGATCATAACCTTTTAACTCGTAAACTCCCTTTAAAAGGCCTCTTTCTAATTGATGAGAGGGGTGAAAAAAACTTTTGAACATTTCACTATTAATAAAAATGACTTCGAGGGCCCTTTTAAAATCAGATGTAGTGACTTTTATGTGAGCCTTATTTTCTGTTTCTTTTTTTATCTTGTCTTTTTCCTTAAGACCTCTTTTTTCTAAATCACTTTCAAGAGTTAGGAAGATGTCTTTTTCAAAATGACTCGTTTTAAGAATGGGGTTTAAAAAATGATTTTCCACTAAAAAAATATTAATAGTATGATCAAATTTTTTATTTTTGAGGGCCTTTTTATTTTCTTTTAAAAAATTATCTAAAAAGGATTCATAAGTTAGGTCTGAATTTAAATCTTTTTCAAGATTAATTTGAAAGAGCTCAAATTTTAACCCTTTTGATTTTTTAAAATCACTTAATAAAGAACGCAGAAACTCAAAAGGTAGTTCTTGACTATCCCGCAAAAAAAATAAAAAAAGGTACTTTTCTTTGACTTTTTTCGAAATAAAAGCCTCCTTTTATCCCTTTTCTTTTCGGAAATAAGGGCGGTTTTATTATAAACGGAAGTAATATTAAGAAAATTTTAGGTTTTTTTTGAGGCCAAAAAGAAGTCTTCTATTGTAAGATTCCTCATGGAAAAAAGTACGGATTCAACCATCATAAAAGCAACAAACCTTACCAAGACATTTGGGGAGTTCAAGGCGTTATCTAACTTCTCTCTTTCTCTTGAAAAGGGGTCTTTTTTTGGGCTTTTAGGCCCTAACGGGGCCGGAAAAACGACTTTTGTCAGGAGTATACTTGACTTAACGGATTTAGATAAAGGTCATATTACCATCAACGGTATCCCTCACCATAAACCTGAAGCGAGGAATCACATATCCTACCTTCCTGAAAAATTCTCCTTTTACCCGAACGCAACGGTCAGAGAAGCTCTTCAGTTTTTTAGCGTTTTTAAAATTTCAAATAAAAAAGAAAGAACGCCTGGGATTGAAAAGGCCATGGAAGAACTCTCTATTCGTGATCTTGCCAGAAAAAAGATAAAGCAATTGTCTAAAGGACAGCTCCAAAGAGTGGGGCTTTCCCAATTAATTTTAGGAAACCCTAAAGTCCTGATCCTCGATGAACCCTTTGGGGGCCTTGACCCCCTTCTCATTAAAGATTTAAAAGATCTTTTGAAAAAACTTAATAGTGAAGGGACGACGATTATCATTAACTCCCATATCCTAAGTGAAGTGGAGCGCCTTTGTGATTCCCTTGCCATTATCGACAAAGGGAAACTTCTGGCCTTAAAGAAGATTCAGGAAATAGACCAGGACTTAGAGGATTTCTTCATCCAAACCATTAATTCAAACAAGGAAGCTCACCTATGAGGGGTCGGACCTTTTTTCTCCTTGTCCAAAACACGGTTCAAAAGGAATACAGAAATAAAACTCTTATTTTTCTCTTCCTATTTACCCTCTTCATTCTTTGGATGGACCAAACTTTTTTTGACTTTATTAAAGATAAGCTTTTTCAGGGACAAACGTTTTCTCTTTTTAATTTTAAGCTCGATCTCTTTTATTATATTATTTCTTCTTGGAATTTTATAATGGGGGCCCTTTTAGGCGTCAGCTGCATTAGAAGCGACGTTCAGGAAGGAGTCCTTGAAGAAATC
>DKQD01000119.1 GCA_002474345.1 Bacteriovoracaceae bacterium UBA7317 | reverse complement strand
CCTTTACTTGTTCAAATGTTTTTATTTTATTACGGGCTCTCTCAATTTTCATTTATTCGAGATACATTTTTATGGGGCTTTTTTAAGGAGCCTTACAAGGTTGCCCTTTTGTCATTTTCTCTAAATACTGCTGCCTATACGACAGAAATTTTTCGAGGTGCTATTGAGAGGTTACCTGCTGGTCAAATCGAAGCGGCCAAGTCTTGTGGTAT
The DNA here is from genome assembly GCA_002474345.1 of Bacteriovoracaceae bacterium UBA7317. Taxonomy (GTDB): domain Bacteria; phylum Bdellovibrionota; class Bacteriovoracia; order Bacteriovoracales; family Bacteriovoracaceae; genus UBA7317. The sequence continues at coordinate 21,146 of DKQD01000119.1, read as the reverse complement.
GAGCCAATGGGTTATGCTCAAACGAATTATTTTTCCAATTGCGCTAAGAAACTCAATCCCAGCATATGGCAATGAGGTCATTTTTATGTTGCACGGGAGTTCTATTGCAGGACTTATTACATTGGTAGATATAACGGGAGCCGCTAGAATTATTTATGCTCGTTACTTCAGTCCTGCAGAAGCTTTTATAACTGCTGCAGTATTATATTTAATTTTAACATTTATTATTGTTTGGGCTTTTCGTTTGCTAGAAAAAAGATTTCTATCTTATTTAAAAAATTAAATGTTTTATATTTATGTTAGAGGGGGCGAAATGTTATTCAATGGACGCAGGTTTTTTATTTTAACAATAGCAACTTTTTTTCTAAACACCTCCTTTGCAAGAGTTTTAAAGGTTTGCATGGAACCAAAAGGAGCCTTTCCAATTTATGTAGAAAAAGGAAAAGAGGGGAGAGAACTACCAGGTCTTTATTTTGAGATGTTTAAACTACTAGAAGAAAAAATGAAAGTGAAGTTTAAATTTAAAAGGAGGCCCTTTAAGCGTTGTCTTTTGACATTAAAAAGTGGAAGGGTCGATATTATGGCGTCGGTTAGTTATAAAAAATCTAGAAAAGAATTTGGAGTTTATCCGACGAATAAGAATAAAATCTTAGCTCAACAAAGAATTGGTGAAGGGGCCTATTATCTATACTCATTGAAAAATAAAGGCACTGTTTGGGATAATAAAACTTTGAAGAGTATAAGAGGTATAGTGGGAGCAAAGGAAGGTTACTCAATTGTAAAAGATCTAAGAGAATCGAATATAAAAGTAAAAGAAATGAAAGGGATAGAACAGTTACTTTCTATGTTAAAAAAGAGTTATGTGAAGTCTGTGGCATTACATGACAGTGAAGGCGATACGTGGCTTAAAAAGAGTGGTTTTGAGAACTTGAGGAAAAGTAGTGTTCCTTTAAAAAAGAAAAATTATTATCTTTTGATATCTCATCAGTTTCATCGAGGTAACCGTGGACTATCTCAAAAAATATGGAGCACTCTTGGAAAAATAAGGACTTCAGACCATTATCAGAAAATTAAATCAAAGTATTTGGAAAAGGGTCGATGGTGATTTTTACAATTTGCTCTCTTTTGTCTGTCCTTCTCTCCTTTTATTTTTTTTGGAGGCAAAATAACCGTGCTAAAATGGGAGGGGCGATTTCAAAGGCCAAGGCTTTTTGGCTCTTTTTTACGATCTACGTTTGGTTTTTTCTTTTACCTTATTGCTATTTTAATTTTGAGCTAAGCCCTTATACAAGCATATGGATTATTTTTTCTTTATGGATGTGGGTAAGAGGCATTGTTGAAATATTTATGTTATTTGTAACGAAAAACTGGGTTCCTCCTATTGGAATTATTCATGACTTAAGTTGTGTTATTCTATTTTTTGGACTTAGTATTTATTGGTTCAGTGGTCTTAAAACTAATTTTAATTGGCCTTATGGTATTTTTCATCTAACTTTAATCGGCTCTGTCATTTTAGAAACCTATTATGCTCATGGGTTTTATAAAATTGTTGGAACTAAAACAAAGGGTGATGAAGGCGTCTGGTACGCTCCTGCTGATAATGCAAAGTTTCAGTTTATAGTTAAAGTCACAGGTATTTGTAACTTATTTCTTTTTTCTTCTCTTTTATTTTTTTTAGGGAAGGTTATTTATAGGATGTGAAACATTATTTAGGTCGACTTCGATAAGTTTAAGCCCTCCCTTTTTTAAGGTCAAAATGCTTTCTTCCAAAATAAATTCTTGAATGACTGAAACTTCCTCAACAACCTCCCCAAGTTCATCTTGTATTGTAGTTGGTATGGCCCATTTTAGTCTGCCACTTTGGTGAGGCCTTTGTAAGTTGATCATTGTCATAACCTGGTCAGTTAAATTTTTTAATTTAAGGGGTAGAGGAAAGGGATTGTGGTAAAGGTTAGGCTTGTTACTTAAAGGGCTAATGGTTTGCGCAACAAAATCTCCAGTGGCGCTTCCCTCAATTTCACCTTCTTTTAAGTAGAGCTCTTCTTCTAGAGGCCCATTTGAAGATTCCCTAAAAAGCACTTTTAGTTTGCAATAAACGATGATTTCATGACCGATTTGTTCAACTTCACAGGACTCTTTTTGAAAGGAAAGCGAAGCATTCTTAGGATGCTCAGAAATCTCAGAAAGCTCGGACTTTAGCCCTTCAGTTAGAAGAAAAGAGAAGAGAAGGATTGAAAAAATGGCCAAAAGCCTTATTATAGATGGGGTTCTAAGTTTATATTTCATATACGGTGCAATAACAAGCTATCTAGAAAAAGTAAAAACAAAAAAGCAAATCTGCTTATTTTTTCATGAAGGGTCTTTTATGAGTAAAGTAGGAACAAGGGAAGGTGAAACAGCTTCTGGAGAAGATGGCTTTCCTAAGGATTATTGGGCCAGTAATTATAGTGACCCAGAAAGTATGGACTGTATTGGGAACGTAAAAGAACACTTTGCTTATTTAACCTCTCTTTTTAACTTAGAAATGATTGAAATCCGCTCTATGGTTGATCTAGGTTTTGGATTGGGGTCTATGATAAAGGAAGGGAGAAAAAAGCTTGCTTTGAAGAAGGTTTGTGGTGTTGAGCCATCTCCCTATGCTTTTGAAACTATGGCAACGTGGAAAAAAAAGTACGGAATAAAAAACTTAACTTTAAAAAACATGGGGATGATGGAATGGTTGGAGAAAACTAAAGGGCGCTATGATTTGGGTTTATGCAACTCTGTTTTGCAATATTTAACGACAAAGGAATTAGAGCAGGCCATCCCCTTGCTTTCTATGCGAGTGAAGTTCCTCTACTTAACTGTGCCGACTGATACAGAGTTGGATTTTCAAATAAGGGATCATGAGTTTAAGGATTATTATGCGAGAAGAAGGTCCCGTGTTTTCTATCAGAAGTTATTAAAGAAACACTTTACTTTTATTTCAAACCGTCTTTTAGAGAGTCGTTACTTCTTTAACGAAGAAACAACTCTCTTTACAAACTTACTTTATAGATTTTGAATTATCTTTTGCCAGGAGTTCTGGCCACTTCAAACCTTAAGGCCTTCTTTTTAAAAAAGAGTTTTTTTCCTTTTAGGAATCTATTTTTATGACTCTTATGAACTTCAAGGAAAGAAAAATCATCCTTTAGGACGACATTTTTAAGCTCTTTTCTTTTAACGGAGGCACTGCCGGCAATATTCTCTAGAAAAGATTGTATATTAACCCCATCATTCTTACCTAAGTTCACGAAAAACCTAACATGGTCCTCACTGGTATTAATGGGTCGTCTCTCGCTTTGGCCGCGTGTTTGAGGCCCTCTCATGGAGACTTTGTGGTCAGCAAGGTCTAGGGTTTCTTCACTATTATAATTTGAAAAAATATTATTAGAAATATAGTCAAACATTTTCTGGACAAGTGTTTCCATTTTTTCGTTTTGAGTTTCCTCTTTAAAAAAGTCATAAAGCTCATTGTCTTTGAAGCTTTTCCCCGTTTGGTTCTTTTCATATAACTTCATTAATTCTCTTCTTAAAAGAACTTTTTTAATGTCGCTAACTTTAGGCAACCTCTTTCTCTTAATGGGTGCTTTAATAAACTTTTCTAATCTTGAGAGGCGCCCTTTTTCATCGGGGGAAATAAAGGTCAAAGCTGTTCCTGTATTTCCAGCCCGCCCGGTTCTTCCAATTCTATGAACGTAGGATTCAAAGTCTTGAGGGAGACCAAAGTTGATAACATGGGTAAGGTCGTTAACGTCAATTCCTCTTGCCGCAACATCAGTGCAGACTAAAAGAATGATATCCTTCTTTTTAAACCTTTTCATGGTATGAGTTCTCTGGTCTTGGGCCATATCACCGTGGAGAGAACTACAAGGAATGCCCCAAGCAGTCAGCTCTTCTGAAACTATTTTTGCTTCAATTTTTGTTCTGCAGAAAATCATTCCATAAAAATCTTCCATGGAGTCAAATAGGCTACAAATGGCCTTCACTTTATTATTTCTAGGAACTAAATAGTACCCTTGATCAATATTTTGTGAACTTACAGATTTTCTTTGAACGGAAACCATGTGAGGTGTATTCAAAAACTCTTGAACAACTTTAAGGACTGGTTTTGGCATTGTTGCAGAAAACATCCAAATATTTCTATTTCCGGATAAGAGGTCCAAAATTTCCTGAACATCTTCAATGAAACCTCTGTTAAGCATTTCATCACATTCGTCACAAACCGCGTATTGTGTTTTTCCAAGGTTAATAAAGCCTCTGTCAATGAGGTCTAGGACCCTTCCAGGTGTTCCAACCAGTATTTGAGGCTTTTTTCTTTTTAAGTCTTTTATTTGGTCTCTAATAGGAGTTCCACCGTAGACAACTGAAGTTCTAATTTTTGTGTATTTAGAAAATTCCTTCAGTTCATCTTGGATTTGTGTTGCTAACTCCCTAGTCGGTGCTAAGATAAGCCCTTGAATATGGTTGAAGCTTTCGCCGATTTTAGATAAGAGGGGAAGGCCAAAAGCTGCTGTTTTTCCAGTACCAGTCTGGGCCTGTCCAACGAAGTCAGTTTCATTTTCCAAGAGCACAGGAATTGATTTTTCCTGGATTTCAAAGAGTTCAGAAAAGTTCTTTTCGTCTAAAGCTTTTATAATATTTTTGTCGAGGGGGAGGTCTGAAAATTTCAAAAAGGGGCTCCTTGGAAGCAATTGCTGACTCAATAAAATTTATTTTTATTGAAAAGAGTCTTAGGTAACAGCATTATCTGAGATAGACCATGTTTTTCTGCTTTTTTCAAAGGTTTAAATGACCTTTGAAAAATATTTAGCCTATGGGGGTGTTTATGCGATGTGTCTTTTTTAAAAAAAAGGGGGGATACCTCCCCCCTCAGTACTCTAAATATAAAGGATTATTCTAGAGCGTATTCTTGATGTACTTGTAAATGTCTTTTTTCAAAGCCAATTTTTGTCTTTGTCTAGGAACACGAAGCTTATGAATTCTTCTTTGCTTTTTCATTGAACCGTCACACAAAGCACCAGCTTGATCTAGGTCTAAAACGATTTGTCTCATTTCCTCTCTTGTCATATAACCTCTGGCTTCTTTATTTCTTCTCAAGAATTTCTTGGTGAACTTATTGAGAGAAGAGCCTCTTCCTTTGTAAGCATCTCTTAAAACTTTAATCATATAATTTGTCTGAATAAGCTTGGTGGCAGAGACAGTTCCGTAAACAACAACTGCAGGAGCAACAACAACTGCACCTGTGACGGCACCAGCAGCAGCTACTGAAGCAGCTGCACTAGCAGCAGCGGCAGCACCAGCACCATAAGAAAGGGCAGCCCCTCCTACAATGCTACCAGCAGCTACAGTTCCTGAAGCTGCACCGACAGCACCTCTTCCAACAACGCCAAGCGTTAGCATTCTTTTGTATTGGCTTTGTGCAGTTAGGTATTCATCTAAGCACGTCTCATCAGCGCTTAAAGTTCCTTCTTGCATCATGTTTCTAGCATCCTGGATTTTGTTTTTCTTACCAATTGAATAAGCATTGCTCATTCCAAGAACACAGATCAATAATATTACTTTCTTAAGATTTTTCATGTTTCCTCCGGTTAAAAAGATTTTATTTAGGAAAATGGTAGGTCTCTCGTAAAATTTAGTAAAGTTATGTTTATGTCAATTTTTGAACCTTAAAGTTAACTTGATGTAAAAAGTGAAAAATCTAAATTTATGTGAAGGCCTTTTCATATTTTTTAAAGATGTTTCACGGGGACCTTAAAATTTTTTAACTTTTTCCACGTTTTTAGATCATTTTTTGCCTTTTCTTCATTTATGAAAAGAAAGTGGTCGAGTTGATTCTGATAGCTTTGAGCTTCTTCTGAATTAGATGTCTGGGGAGGTTCAATAATATCACCCAGCCTTACAATGATTTTAGAAAAGGGAAGGGGAAGCTTACATTGATCCCAGGAATTTTTAAAAATGAATGGTTCTTTTGTAATAGGAGTAAGAGGAATTATGGGGGCTTGTGTTTTTTTGGATAAAGAAAGAGCACCAGGTTTTGAAATATTCCTAGGGCCTTTTGGCCCATCAACAGTTAGAACAATTGGGCGCTTATTTTTTAGCCCTTTTACAGCTTTTAAAAGAGCTTGTGCCCCTCCACGAGTTGAGCTTCCCCTGGCCATACCAAAGCCCATTCTTTCCATTGTGTGGGCGATAAGGTCTCCATCTTTAGATGAGCTGACAATTGCTATCGGTTGGAAGTTTCTTAACCCAATTATTCCTGATATAAGGTGCTCATGCCATAAAACAAAGATTACTCCAGTCTTTGGAGAAGCTGCCTCTGCCTTTTTAAGGTTATCCAACCCTGTAAATTTCAACTCGTAAGTGCTGTAGACAAGTCTAATGAAAAGATAAACAAACTGTTGGAAAAATTTTTTAAGAAAATGTTTAAACATTTTTTATCCAATTAGGCTCTCTATAATGAAAGAGGAAAAAAAGGCTTATTAGCTTTTAAGTAACTTTTCTAGTTCAGTTTCGCTTATTATAGAAAGGCCTAACTCAATTGCCTTTTTGCATTTACTTGAAGAGGAATTGGGGTCATTAGTTAGAAGATAATCTGTATTCTTAGAAACTGATTTTACAATTTTCATCCCACTTTGCCTTAATTTATCTTCTATAACGCTTCTTTTTTCAGATAAAGTACCAGTAATACAAATGGCCTTTCCGCTTAGTGTTGATGTCTGTTCAGTGGGTAAAATTGGTTTTAGGCCAAGGGTAGTAAGCTCATCAATTATAGTAAACTTGTTTTTTAAGGATGTGAGGAGGTCTTTAGACGACTTTTCTGCAAAGCCATCAATGGAACATAAATTATCTAGAGTCATTTTTTTTAACTTAGGTATAGAGTCATAACCAGCTTTGACGATTTTCTCACATTTATTATAAGCACCACCATTAAGTCCTAAGGAAGAAAGAAAAGTTGTAAGGTCTGTTTCACTTTTTGTTTTTGAAATATTTTCCAGAAGTTTATTGGCCATCTTTTCTTTCGTTTTGTCTAGTTTCATTAGGTCATCAAAACTTAAGCGGTAAAGATCTGGTATCGTTTTAACCAATCCAATCTTCATCATCTCTTCAAGCCTTTTAGAGCTTAGGTCATCAATACTGATTTTTTGGATGAAGTTAAGAATACTTTCTTTGATTTGAGCAGGACATTGGGAGCTTTTACAAAGAATTCTAATATCTACAATGTCAACAGAACCTTTACAACTTGGACATGAGTCTGGAAGCTTCATTTTGCCATCAGTGGATTTGATAACAGATAAAAACTTTGGAATAACTTCACCACTTCGGGTAATTTTTATTTGATCCCCTTCTTTAAGGTTAGAGTCTCTGACAACTCCATAATTATGAAGTGTGACATTTGTAATCTGTGCACCCGAAAGTTCGGTTGGGTTTATTCTTGCTACAGGAGTAAGAATACCATTTCTTGAGACATTCCATTTTACTTCTTGAATTGTCGCTGTTTTTACTTCTCCTTGAAACTTAAAGGCCATTTTATAACGAGGGTGATGTGAGGTTTCTCCAAGAGTTTTATGAAGCTCTAGATTGTCGTAAGAAAAAACAAGACCATCAATAAGATAATCACCTTCATTCATAAACACTTTTATTCTGTCAATTTCTTCTGAGACTGTTTCAAAGGATTTGTGAAGAATAAAGGGGGGGAGATCAAAACCAAGCTTCCTTAGGTAATCTACTTTCTCAGACTCTGAGCTTAAGTCAATCTCTTTTCCTAAAAGTTCGAAGGCCTTAAAGGATAAGTGTTGGCATAAAGGGATGTTTTCTTTCCTTGAAATTAATCCAGCGACTATATTTCTTTGAGAGGTTGGAGCATCAAGTCCTAAAAGAGTCATTTTGTCTTTAAGAATGGAAAAATCTTTTTCGTAGCAAAATATTTCTCCTCTAATTTCGAGGGTCCTCTTATCATTTATAGTTTTTGGTACAGAATTCATCCAAGAAACTTTATCAAAGATGTCTTCTCCAAATTGTCCATCGCCTCTTGTTTTGGCTATTGTGAGTTGTCCATTATCGTAAATAAGCGAGCCTGACATTCCATCTATTTTTGGGGTGCTAATGACTTTTCTTTCTTGGATCCACTTTTGTAGATCATCAGAGCTATAAGTTTTATCTAAAGAGAGCATCTTTGTTGCATGCTTTATTTTTTTTCCAGATTTTAGACTTGTCCCAACAAGTTTAAGAGTAAAATTATCTGGATCTAGTTTTTTTAGTTCTTCTTCAAGGGCATCATATTCGGTATCTGAAATAGTTGGAATACCCTGGTAGTATAACGCTTTGTGTTTCAAAATGAGTGTTTGAAGTTCTTCAATTCGTGCCATCACTCTAGACCCCTTTCATTGTTGAAACGGGATATTATCGAATTTTAGAGGATTGGACAATTAGCTGTTATCAGCTTTTTCACGGTTTACTTTATCAAAAAAGTTTCTCATTTGAATGGCAGGCATTGCGCTTTCAAGGTATTTGACATTAATGATTGAAATCATTTGACTAGAGTTGTCGAAGTAAATTTCCTCTGCGAAGCCTTGCTCGACTGCTGGTGCAAAGTCTTCAACGAATACTGGAATTTTCTTTTGTTTAAACTTGTCTAGAATTTTAGATAGGTTAACTTCTGCTTTTCCTTTTGCGTTAATAGCAACAGTTTTAAGTTGTGCCATAACAGCAGAAAGGAGTTGTTCAGTTTTTTCTGGTATCTTTAATTTTTTGCTGTCTTCAGTTCTTCTTTCTTTGTTAAAGAAGACAACTGCTTCATGTATTTGAGTCATCTTATAGGCCAGGAGAATTGCCTCTCCATTTTCTGCTTTTTTTTCATCCACATATTTAAGCTCCTTAAGAACTCTCACAAGTTCTTCTAACTTAATTTCAGGGTATGAATTCATTTCATTCATTTGAATTTTAAGGGTGCTTTTATTTAATTTATATTCACCCTTATTAAAGTTTCCGAAAGTCTTAAACGTTGTAAAAAGAAGACTTAAACCTTTAACGATATCTGTATTAGTAAAAAAGGTGTATTGAGCAGCTTTTCCCTTGGTTGCATAACCAACTGAGTTTGACTCGAGCTCTTTTAATTGATTATTTGTTTTTCTGAGCCTGTCTGCCAAAGTAATAACAATCGTTTTAAACCAGGGATTCAAGCCTTTGAGGGCCTTGTCTAGTGAATCGAAGGGTATTTCTATAATTTGAAGTGTTGTAAGAGCAGAAGCCGAACAACTTCTTCTTTTATTAGCGGTATCAAAATAGGCCATTTCGCCAATCACTTCACCTTTTCTTAAAATAGCTATTTCAATAAATCCTTTTCCTTTAGGTCTAAAGAGACGGATTTGCCCTTCCTTAATTATATAAAGAGCATTAGCTGATTCTCCTTCCCTAAATAGAAGATCCCCTTGAGAGTACCTTTTTAGCCCAGGCTTTGTTGGAACCGGGGATTTACCTTGAGGTGCAGGTTTCTTTTTAAGGGCCATATGTCCTCGTTATCAAAATTACTTCCTCTTAATATCGGAAATATAATTTAACTATTAAATGTTAAGGAGTTTCTTTGAACTATTTAGTAGGGCTTTTTTTAAAATTTAAAGCTTTGTCGTTAAGGTTGTAGGATAATAAAAGCTAAATAATTTTTAAGGAGGCAAATATTAAAAGGTTTAACCTTCCCTATTTTGATCTTATTTTGTCAGAGATTGAAAAACAAAATAAGGAAATGGAACAGGTATTTGGTGAACATATTCACTGGGGTTATTGGGAAAATCCTAATTCAGCTAATGGATCGATAGAAGATTTTCAAAATGCTTCTAAGGCCCTCTCTAAAAAACTTTTGGCATTAGCAAATATTGTTGATGGACAAGCAGTTCTGGAAGTAGGGTGCGGTTTTGGTGGAACGATTTCTCTTATAAATGAGGAGTTTCATGATCTTAAAATTGTTGGCGTTAATATTGATCAAAGACAGATTGATCGGGCCAAACAAAAGGTATTTCAAAAAAACGGTAATGACATCTCTTTTATTCAAGGGGATGCTTGCAAATTGCCTTTTAATGACAATTCTTTTGATATTGTTTTGGCAGTGGAATGTATTTTTCACTTCCCAGACCGAAACCATTTTTTTAGTGAAGCCTACAGAGTTTTAAAAGGTGGAGGGCAATTGGTTTTATCAGATTTTGTTCTTTCTTTTGATTTTCCAAACTTATTTAATATGTCTCTAAAAAAATCAGGTATTCCCTTTTATGGAAATATACAATTGTGCACCTGTGAAGCTTATGAGTCATTTGCCAAAGAAAATTATTTTGAAATTGAAGAAATTGAAGATATTAATGAAAGCACTTTACCAACTTACCCAATTGTTAAAAAAGTTTTTTCAAAAAGTAAGATGGGTTATCTTTTAACTCAGGTGGCTGAGTGGACTCAAAAAAGTAAAATGATTAGGTATAAGAATCTTGCTTTTAAAAAAATCTAAAATTAGCAGTTATAGTTGAGCAAATAGTTTTTATATTTTATAAAAAATATTAATGTTATCAAATAAAAGGTATCATTTATTTTTTTTAAGGAATTATAATAGTCTGTATATAAATTTTTGGAGGTTTAAAAATATGAGAGGAGAAAAAAAAAATGAAGTGGACAAAATTATTATTGTCCCCTGGGAAAAATCTTATGTAAGAGAAAAGAGAAGTGATACTAAGGATGAGTTGCCAATGGATGACATAAATACAGACTTCTTGATTCTCCAAGAATATGAAGAAGGAGTTACAGAGTATGGAATGATTGTTAAAGATGAAAAAGGGTTACCTCTTATTTTAAGTGACTTTAAATATTTCAATGAATTTAGAGAAAATTACTCAGAAAAAAAGTAGATAAAAATTTAGTACTTTATAGGGCATTTTTACTTTTTTTAAAAAGTGCCCTTTCTTCTTTCTAAGAAAAATTTAACGCCTTAGCTTAAAATAAAAATTATGAGATTATGGTGGATATTAGTAAAAAAAAGTTGGCAATAACCCGATGAAAATTAGTCTTTTGTTGGTGACTTTTAATCTAAGGAAGGTTTAGTGATCCGTCTTGCCATTATGCTATTAACATCTATTTCACTTTTAATCATAGTTTTTCCGGCACATTCTAAATTAGAAAAAAAAGAATTCTCACCATTAAAGACAGGGCTTAAAGCCTTAAGAACAGTGAGTGAAGTCAAAAATATGCAAAAGAGGTTTAAAAGTAAATTTGAAAACAAGGTTAAAAATGCAGTTGGAAATGTTTTATCGCATGATATGGCCAAAAAGTTATCAGGGGCGGCTGTCATGCTAATTACCAAAGAGGTAAAAGTAAATTACAAGGACTTTCGTTTAACTCTAGATAAAGATGAGTTAATTTTGACTTATGGAAAAGGCTTTTAAAGTTGATTATACTTTTTAGCGATACCTTTTGATTTTTCAACCGGATATTTTTTTTCGTTTTCGGCCATTTTATTTGATAGCGCCTTTTCAAGGTCTATATTCAAAAGATCAGTCATTCGCAAAAGGTAATAAAGAGTATCTGAAACTTCGTCTTTAACAGACTTCATTAAATCAGTGTTTTTTTCGATATTTTTAGACTGCTCTGGTGTGAGCCATTGAAAGATTTCAAGAAGCTCGCTTGCTTCTACCGAAAGCGCCATAGCTAGGTTTTTTGGTGTATGAAATTGTTCCCATTCTCGGTCTGATGCAAATTTCCTTTGATATTTAAAAATAGCTTCAAGATCTAATTGCTTTTTCATCTCAATAAATCCTTTGAAATGGGTTATGAGAAAGCTAGAGAATGGTTTGAACAGTTTTGTTCTTGGCCTACTTCTTAGAAGTTTATTATATAAATAATAACCTAATAAATCTCACCTATGGGCGTAGATCATAATAACGGTTTACAAGGCTTTCGTAAATTCTTCTTTTATAAGGGCTTCTTGCATTATACCTAGACCACCAATGTTCCTGGCCATCTTTTTCAAGCCTTTTAAAGGATGCCAAAATCTTGGCCCCTATAGAAATACAGTAGTCGTAGTCTGTTTGGAGCTTTTTTAAATCAAGGTTCATAATTTCAACATTTCTGTAGTGGATTTGCATCATGCAAAAGTCAGTCTCTATTTCCATAGGAACATACTTGCCATCAACAGCAACATAACCTTTTACGACTCTAATCTTACTAGGGCTAATACCACTTTCCTGCATCGCTATTGATACAAGTAAGTATGGGTCTAATTCATATTTTCTGCTATATCTATAAAAACTATTTGAGTACTTCATGGCCAATCTTCTATTCATTTTCGGCCTTAAAGTTAGAATAAAGTGGTAAATAGGATGTTTTACTCTGCTTGGTTTGTACTTAGAGCGTACTTTGGCATTTACAGGTGCTGAGAGGCAGGTAAGAAATGACATCATTAATATAGTTAACGTAAATAGCTTCATAATTTAGTTTTCCAAGATCTGTGCGTTTAAAAAATCTGGTGCAATATAGCAAAAGATTATTGGATGAAAAGGTTTTTTTGATCGCTTTTTAACATTAGGTAAAAAATTGTCATTTTAATGGAGTAAATAAATTTTATGAATAAGAAGGTTTTATTTAATTTCAATTCCTTATAATAATATAGACACCTTAAATTTAGGTTCTTTTTTTCAATCGTGCTAATATGTAGTAAACAACCAAATAGATTTTATTGAATACTTAAAAACAGCTTATGAATACTTAATGGAGAGTTGTTTATGATTAAAGGTATCTCTTTTGATTTTTGGGACACTCTTTTTGTTGATGATTCCGATGAAAAGAAAAGAGCAGGTTTAGGCCTCCGACCCAAGGCCGAAGAGCGTTTTCATTTGTTGGATAGTTATCTTTCTTTTAAAGGAGGTTCATCATCTTTTTTAATAAGAGGAATTAATGATGAGAAAAAATGGTTTGAAAATGAATGGAAGACTTTCCATAGAACTCCAGTTGTTGAAGAGAGAGTGGAAAAAATTTGTGAAACTCTAAAAGTAAGTCTTAGTAGAGAGTCTCTTTTAGAGCTTGTTTCAAAACTTGAAAATATGGAAGTTGAAGTACAACCCGATCCTTTCGATGGCTGCCTGAATATTTTGAAGGAGCTAAGCAAACAATATAAGTTGGCCATAACATCAGATGCTATTTATACGTCAGGAGAGGGAATCCGTACAATTTTAAAGGATAATGGAATGTTGGATTTATTTGAGTGTTTTTCATTTTCTAATGAGGTTGGTGTTTCTAAGCCACATAAGGACATTTTCTTGAATACTCTTAGAGGTTTAAATTTAAAATCAGAAGAGGTCATTCATGTTGGAGATCGTATATATAATGATATTTTAGGCGGACAAAGAAGTGGCTTCAAGACAGTTTGGCTTAATCAAAAAGGTAATGAGGAGAGACAGGAAGTTAGAGCTGACATCGAAATTAAGTCTTTGGGTGAATTACCTCAAGTAATAAAAAAATTCGATTTGAACTAATCAGCAATTTCCTCTAGGGAAATTGTTCCATTTTTTCGGTCAATAATGAATTTAACTAGTGCTATGAAACCATCCATATTGTAACTAAGGATAAAAAGAAGGTGACTTTCTGATTTTAGCTTCGGCCAGGCTTGCCCATCAAGTTCGCTTTGGCTTAGTTTTACTCTAGATTTCTTTAAATATTTGATCATCGTTTTGAGAATTTGTTCCTGGGTTAGCTCACGGCTGCTTTTGCTTTCTTCTGATAGGTATGTATAGTGAAATAGTGAAGATGGAGACTGATCATTAAGCAATTTAAATTCCAGTAAGTTGATCGCTTCACTATAACTTAATGGATACTTCTCAGTCTTTTTTATTTTCTGTACTTCTTTTTGTGGCGTTCTATCAATTTTCGCGAGAGTAAAAATTTCATTTTCTTTTATTTCGATGTTTGCGTTAGCTCTTATGGTATAGATGTTAGTAAAGGCCATAAGTGAAAAGAAAAAAAAAATTAATCGATTAACTTTTTTCAATGAAGCCACCATCATTACATAACCTAGTTTAAAAAATTTAATTATTATCTGTAACAATTTTATTTGAAAGTTCATTTTTGTCATCTTCTTGAATTGGAAAATGCATGGATAGAACTTTTCCACACTCCACGATTGTTTGGACAAGACCTTCTCCCAAACGGTCATTTTTTAGACTATAAACAAGAGGAGCAAGTATTTTGTTCCAGGTGTCTTTTGGAACTTTATCGTTAATACCCTTATCCGCCAATATTTCAACTCTATGCTCTAGTACAGAAATCATTATAAGAATACCTGTGCGCTCTTTGGTCGTATGAAGATTATTTTCGAAAAAAGCCTGAAGGGCCCTTTGATGGACTTCTTCCAATTTTTCTGCTTTGGTCGAGAAAAACCGTTTGAGCTGCGGAATGTAAGCTAAATAATAGCCTATAACAATACCAGGTATCTGGTACCACAAGACTTCTGTTGGTGTTTGAGCTATGTCAGTAAAGAAAAGCAAAAGAGAAGGAATTAAAAGTCCAACAAAGAGGGAAAGTCTAAAGTGAGAAGCAGGGTAAAAGTCACTTTGGCGAAATATGGCCGGTACAATTTCACCTGATGTCGTTAATTCAATCGTTTTAATTGCTTCTTCTACTTTAATTTGATCTTCTTTACTAAAATTCATTAATGAACCTCTTTTTCATATCTATTTTTTTTACCATCCACCACTGGCGCCACCACCAGAAAATCCACCACCGCTACCTCCCCAGCTTCCGCCACTAGAAAAGCCTCCTCCGGAAAAACCACCGCCAGAAAAGCCTCCAGAGTAATGACTACCAAAATATGAGAATCTGTTTCTTCTAAAAGATGAAATAATAATAAATAAAATTATAAATACCAAGGGAAGGAAGTCTCCTAAAGATTGCATTTCACCGGTTTTTCGGTACCCTCTGCTTCTTCGTACTTTTGGAATTTCTTTTATATCTCCTCCTAAAACTTTTACAATTAGGCTGAGACCAATATATATGCCTTTTTCATACTCCCCTTTTTTAAAATAGACTTTAAGATGATCTACAATTCTACCTGCTTTAAGGTCAGTTAAGCTTCCTTCGAGACCTTGACCCACTTCAATCCTCATTTTTTTGTCTTTCATGGCAATAAGAAAGAGAACCCCATCGTCTTTTTTTTCATCTCCTAATTTCCATTCATCGACCACTTTGATGCTATGACCTTCAATAGTCTCACCTTCAAGGGACTTCGCTATGTAGAGTTGGATTTGAGGACCGTTTTTTTTGTGGAAACTTCTAAGGATACTTTCAAAGGACGCTTTTGTTGAAGCCGATAAAATACCAGCTTCATCAATCACAGGCCCTGTAAGTGGAGGTACTTCCTTAGCATTTATGAATCGTATTCCTAGAAGGAAAATTATAAGAGCGTGAAGAAAAGCTGTTTTAAAGTATTTCATTAGAACTCCACTTTAGGGGCATTTTGTACTTTTTCTAAATTTTGAACAGCAAATTGGGGCTTCTTAGAGTGCTTTAGGAAGAAGGCATTATACCAGCTTGTCGGAGGTACGGTTATGAGGTTGTTAAAGTTTTTAATGGATTGAATGTAGCGATTTCTTGAAACAGTTATTCTGTTTTCTGTTCCTTCAAGCTGGTTTTGAAGGTCTCTAAAGTTTTGATTGGCCTTAAGGTTTGGGTATCTTTCTGACACGACCATTAGTTTAGACAAAGCACTAGACAAGCCGGCTTGGGCTTTTTGAAATTGTTTCATCGTTTCTGGTGTAAGTTGATCAACTTGTAGGTTTATTTTGGTTGCTTTCGCTCTTGCATTGATAACAGCACTTAATGTTTCTTTTTCATGTGAAGCATAACCTTTGACAACATTGACAAGGTTAGGAATTAAGTCAGACCGTCTTTTGTACTGGTTTTGAACCTCTGCCCATTGGGCGTCCACTTCGTTAAGTGCGGTTGGGATACTTTGCATGCCGCACGATGTAAATACTGTAAGGAGTAAAAATAGCAGGAAAATTTTCTTTAATTTCATTATGTTTGCCTTTTTCTTTTTTAGTTAATTTAAATTTCAAAAAACTCACTTCTAGACCAACAAAACTATAACATTTTTTATTGATAGGGCACAATGAAAATGCTTGATGGCCATTAATATGTTCACCTTTGTCTCTTTTAAATAATCATTTTTTCTAAATAATAATAGAATAAATAATACTAAACTTCTTGAAATATTAAGAAATGATTAAAAACGAAAAAAAAATATTGTTTTTGTGAGAAAATCCTCAGGTGGTTGATTCTATTTGGGAGGTCTCATGGGTGATAAGAAAACGAGGTCAAAAAGTAAAAATGATCCTAGTAAAATTGTAGAGATAACTCCAAATTATGTGAATGGGCCGGTTAAAAAGCTTTTTGTGGATATGTTGAGCGACATGAAAGCATCAAAAAAAATGAATCAAAACTATAAGTGGTTGAAGAAGGCTTTTAAAAACTCAAGGGCCCTTTATAGTTCCAAAAGAGAAATAATGAAACTTTCAGAAGCTGTGGAAAATGGCGGGGGAGGGAATGAGTTTGATCCTCAGCACTTTTCAGGGAGTCGGCAGGATAGCATAGATTTTGCGAAAAGCCTTCTTGAGGAGGGCGTGATTTCACCTGTTTCTTGGCTTTTTAAAAATTCCCCTCAAACAATGAGTAATATTTGTTTTCAATTTTCTAGTTTTAAAGAAAGAGAGGAAAATATATTCCTTGTTTCTGACAACTTAAAAGAGTGCCTGGAAGATAGAGACAGGGATATTGAAATAAAGCATTTAATGAAAGAGGAGACCTTTTATTTCGAGTTTTTAAAAGAAGACACATTTTTATATGGTACTAAAAATAAAATAAAATCAGTTTTTATCTCTACCAAAAAAGAAATAGATAGTTACTTCAGGGAGGAGAAAACATTCTTGAGTGGAGTGGCTTTCTGCCAAGGTGAAGATGGCGTCTTGAATATTTTTTCATTTTCTCCAATTGAAATATCTTTATTTGAGAGATTTTCAGAAATTTTGGATCATGATGTTGGAAAACACAATCAGCTAACAACTTTAAAGTTAACTGCTGATCCTACTGCCAAGATAATTGAAGGGCAAAGTCATATAGACCTCCTTCCTTCTAGGGATTACAAAAAAAGGAGTCTTTTGAAATTAATTCTAAACCTCCTTGTTTATGTTAAGTTAAATAACTCTAGCTTAGAGTTTAAGCAAAATCCAAAGCCTACTGGTGGAAAAAAGAAAAGAGAGTTTTCTGAAAATAATCAGACCTCTCGTTCTTTTTGCAAATTGAGTTTAGATACGGGGAAAGATTTAACGCTTATAAATAATATGCATGAACATAGCGAAGACAGAAAAAAAGGTATTATTTCAATAAGAAGTGCAGGAGGAGCCCATTCATTAAGAAGGGAAGTTGAGGAAGTTAAAGAGGGGGCTCCACTCGTCAAGTATGTTTTTAAGGAGTCTTCTTAAATTTAATTAGGTTAGAAATATGCTCTGAGGTAATATGAAGTTGAAATGTATCATATTTGTTCTTCTTTTAGGATCAACTTTTATTTACTCAAAAGGTTTTCCAGCCAATTTGTCAGAAAAAACAATTCATATAGATAAATACAAAAGGATTTACTTAAAGGGTGGGGCGAATTTCTTTTTGAGAATTTCGAATTCAAGTGACGATGATGCAAACTCTATTCCCTTATTTAACTTGGATGGAAAAAAAGAGTCAATAAAGCTTCTTAATCAAGGAGCACATTTAATTGGGCATCAACATAAAAGAAAAGGAAAGTTGAATAGGAAGAATAACTTTAAAGTTATTTTAGATAAAACTCCTCCACAAGTTAGCTGGATATTTACAAAGTCACCTAAGTTTAGAGGGGTGGGGGGAACATTCTTTGGAGAGCCTTTCAAAATAAACTTAAAGGCAAGAGATGCTCTTTCTGGTGTTAGAGGAATTCACTTTAAAATTAATGATTCTGAAGAACAAAAGTTTGTTAAACCAATAATAGTGAAAGATGAAAACTATTACGAATTGAAATTTTACAGTGTGGATAATGTATCTAATAAGAGTAAATATCAAAAAATTTCTTTCAAGCTGGACCTGACCCCACCGTCAAGCTCATATAAAATCAGGGGACTAAGGAAGGAAAACATTTTGTCTAAAAAAGCATTGTTCTCTTTTCAGGGTAAAGATGTGTTATCTGGTTTAAAAAACATAATTTATGTTTTTCAAAATAATACTGGCCTATTTCGAAAGAGGGGACTTTTTAGAGGTAAGAATATCTCTATAAGTAGTTTTCCAGGCGGCGATTATACACTTCGTTTTTATGGTATAGATAACGTAGAAAACAGAGAGAAAGAAAAAAAGATAGAGTTTCATTTGGATAAAAAGCCTCCAAAATTTAAAGCAAGTATTATTGGTGATCAGTTTAAATTTAATGGAAAAATATTTGTTTCAGGGCGATCAAAAGTTAATATTAAGTCTTCAGATAATAAAGTTGATGTAAAGAAAGTTATATGGAAGTTTAAAAAGTCAAAGGCAATAATATTTAAGGAACCTTTTTCTCTTCCACCAAATAGAGGAGTTCAAGATATTTTTTATAATGCTACTGACTCTCTAGGAAATTGGGGTAAAATGAAAAAACTAAGTGTTATATTGGACTTATTGCCACCTGTGATGGAGTTTAAAGTTATTGGCAAAAAAATTTCAATTTTTGAAAAGAGTTTTATTTCCCCAAAAAGTCAGATTGTACTGAAAGCCTTTGATTCAGGTTCTGGTATAAGAGAAATTATTTATAGGGCCGATAGAGGTAATGAAAAAGGACCTGAGAAGGGCTATAAAAGGCCTTTTCATTTGAAGGAGGAAGGGACATATAACCTCCATTACTTTGCTAGGGATAGAGTTGGAAATACTATGATTAAGCAAAAATCAACTTTTGTTGTTGATAGTTCACCTCCTGAAATAAACTATCATTTTAGTAACACAAAAATAGGAGAAAGAGAGGTTAAAGGGAGGATGTTTCCAGTTTTACTTCCAGGTAGTAGAGTCTATTTAGGTTCTTCAGATTCGTTATCAGGGACAAAGTCAATTTTTTATAAAGTAGGTGGTATTGCAAAGAGGTATAAAGAACCACTACAATACTGGCGCCAGGGTAAACATGAATTAGAAATTGTTTGTTACGATCATGTTGGTAATGATAGCAGAATGACAATATCTTTTATTATATCTAAATATAAATAATTAGATCTTGCTAATAATCATTTTTTTCCTCATCAATTACTATGGTTTAAATGAATTTAGATGTTAACCTTTTTAGGGAAATAGCCGATAAAAAAAGTAGGGTTATGGTCTTTTAAGAGGTTTTATTATGGGAAAAAAAAGTTTGTTAGTTTCTCTAAGCTTTCTAGTTAGCTTATCAATATTTGGACTGGAAAAAATAGATGATGGTAAAAGCCTTGAAACTAAAATCCATGTAGATAAAAACAAAAATGTTTATCTAAATTATAAAGCGCCACTATATTTAAAACTCTCGACTTCTCCAGATGACGATAGTCCAACTGTTCTTTGGTTTAATGAAGGATCCAAAGATAGATCAAAACCTCCAGTTCCAATGAATTTTAAAAACCCAGGTATGCATAAGATAGCTCACTTTCATCTTGGTAAGACGGTTGATCCATCTACAACATTTAGGCTTTATCTGGATAGCAAGGGACCAAAGCTTAACTATAAATACAATAAAGTTCCGAGGTATTTTAATGGAAAAGACTTATATATGGGAGAGCCTGTAGAGTTAACTCTAATGTCTAAAGATGGACTATCAGGTGTTAAAAAAACATTTATTTCCATAAACGATAGACCATTTCAGCCATATAACGGTCCCTTTACCTTTAATAAAGAGAAGAAATACGATTTAGTCGCTTATAGTATGGATAATGTTGGTAATAGGTCTCATGACAAAAATATAAACTTTATTGTAGACCTTACTCCACCTGAAACATCTTATATGATTAAAGGTTTGAGAATAAAAAATGTATTTTCAAGAAATGTGACAATTGGTTTGCAAAGTCAGGATGCAAGTTCCAAGGTAAAAAAACTATATTTTGATTTCTCTTCACCGGATTACGAGCGAAGCGGTGTCTATAGATCTTCAAGGCTTTCCATGAAGAAGCTTCCTGATGGCCCTTATACTTTATCCTATTATGCGATTGATAATGTGGAAAATAAAGAAGAAACAAAAAAAGTTGAATTTTACCTTGATAGAACCCCTCCTGCTTTTGATGCCGATATTATCGGTGATCAACATGTAAGAGGAGAGAGAATTTATGTAAGTCAAAGGTCAAAGGTAAATATTACTGCTCGTGATGAACAAGTTGCTGTTAAAAAAATTATATGGAAATACAAAAATGGAAAGTATAGAAATTTCGGAGGAAGTTTTTCTTTACCAAAGGTTCTAGGGAAACATGAAATTACTTACAAAGCCGTGGATGAATTAAATAACTGGTCTGGTTCTAAAAAGATTAAGCTTATATTAGATTTACTACCGCCCTTTGTCGAACAAAAATTTGAAGGACCCTACATACCGGTTTTTGAAAAAGTATTTATTTCCAAAAGTACAAAAATTAATTTTGATGCCAGAGATATTGGGAGTGGTGTTCAGGAAATTAGGTATAAAATAAATGACTCAAATGAAAGAGTTTTTAAGTCTTCCTTTAATTTAACAAATGAAGGAGTTTATAACTTCACTTACTTCTCAATTGATAATGTTAATAATTCTCAAACTCCAAATAGTTCAAAGGTTGTTGTTGATAATACTCCACCTGAAATTTTTCATCATTTTAGTAATACAGGACTAGGAAAAAGAGCATCTGAAGACAAAAATCTAACGGTCTATTTCCCTGGTAGCCGCTTATTTTTAGCTGCAAGTGATAAAAAGTCTGGAACTCGTACAATTTCTTATAAACTGGGTGGAGTTTTAAAAAAATACAAAGGGCCACTTGAATTATGGAAAAAAGGTCAATATACGATTAAGATCTTTGCAAAAGACCGTGTTGGAAATTTAAGTACCAAAGAATTTTCATTTATCATTGGAAATAAAATAT
>DKQD01000128.1 GCA_002474345.1 Bacteriovoracaceae bacterium UBA7317 | reverse complement strand
AGAGGAAGACATGACAAGACTTGATTCCCTTCAGTGACACAAAAGCCACCGCCTTCTTTAATAAGCGTGTTAACTGCTAAGGCCATTTCCTCTTTTGTTTTTCCAATCACTATAATATTGTGAGAATCGTGTGCAACGGAGGAGGCAATGGCCCCAGTTTTTAAGCCCGTTCCCTTAACAAGTCCTAAAGAAGGTTTAAGTCCTTTTCCATACCTTTCAACGACGGCTATTTGAAGAACATCGCTTTCGTTAAATTGAGATCCATCATAAGTGACTTTTAGGTGGTTTGTAATAATTTCATCAGGGATAATCTCTATAACATTATAGATTCCTTGAGAAAGAGTGAGGTTTAAGTCACTTGGGACGATAGGTTCCCTTTTGATTGTGTTTTCCCTTGGAGGTAAGCTTTTTTCAAGCTTTTGGGAGGCTTCACTTTTCAGCTTAAGGTCTTTAACACTTTTACCTGAAATAAAAACGTCGAGGATATCAACCTTTTTCACATCATTTAAAAAAACGATGTCAGCTTGTTTGCCAGGTGCAATCAGTCCGAGCCTTTTAAGGCCGAAATGTTTCGCTGCCGAAAATGAAGACAAGCGGTAAGCTATATGGGGAGGGACTCCCAAAGAGTTAATCATTTCCTTAATTAAGTAATTTATGTGGCCTTCTTTAAAAATCTCGTAAGGATTCCTATCATCAGTGCAAAGAAAGCATTGTGGTGAATTAAATTCCGTCACGAGAGGTGCAAGGGTTTTGAGGTTTTTAGCAACTGACCCCTCCCGAATAATGAGGGCCATCCCTTTTTGGAGCTTTTCTTTTCCTTCATCATAGGTAACTGTTTCATGGCAGTTTTGGATACCGGCCGCTAAATAGGCATTGAGAGCCTTTCCACAAAGGAGGGGGCAATGGCCATCAATATTCATTCCTTCAAAGGCCTCCAATTTATCTAAAACCTGATCATCCCCATTAATTACTCCGGGGAAGTTCATCATTTCAGCGAGGCCCATGACGCTGGGATGACCTTTAAACTTTTTCATTTGCTCGACATCAAAGGGGCTTCCATTTGTTTCAAAGCCTGGCAGTGCCGGAATACAAGAGCTAACTTGAACAAATAAATTTTGGTTCATGAGCTTAGAACACCTCAAAAACCATGAAAATCCTTTTTCTCCCATAACATTTGTAATTTCATGGGGGTCGCATATGGCCGTTGTCGTGCCTAAAGGTAAGGTCAAGCGTTCGAACTCAAAAGGATGCATCATCGATGACTCAACATGGAGGTGTCCATCAATAAAGCCTGGAACGGCCGTAGCCCCCTTTGCGTCCCATACCTTTTTGGCCTTTGATTCTTCGTACTCTTTTCCAACGCCTGCTATATGACGACCGGATAAGGCAATGGCAGAATCTATTTCCTCCCCGCAGACAAGGTCGAGTATTTTTACATTTTTTATAAGGGTATCTGGTTCCTGGTCCCCCCTCGCGACAGCAAGGAGCTTTTTTAATTCACTTCTTGAAAGGTCTTCTGTTTTCTTTTTGGCCATAACTAACCTAATACCCTAGCGGAAAGTTCTAGCTGAATTTTATCATTGGTTTAAAAATTTGTTCAAAAAAAACCAAAAAATTAAGATATTAGAGTATTTAAATTTTTAATATTAAATTTATAGATACTAATTCTAAATAATTAATAATCTAAGAAAATTAAATTTGATTAATATTAAATAGGAAAAATTTCCCCTTCCATAGTTTATCTTTAGGTTTCATAAAATTTGTCGATTAATTCGAGTGGAAATTAATAAAGAAAAACAAGAACAAGTCGGGTGAAAGATGATTTGGGAAAAGTTTAAAAGAATCACTTCAAAGAAAATGATTGTTTTAAGCCTATTTCTTTTTAGTTTTTCTCTTTCCGCTGAGTCAGATTTTTGGTTTCAACAAGGTTATCAATTTCACCAAAGCTCAGATGTAGATAATGAATCTCTTATATTTAACGATACTTTTATAGGTATTTCCATATCTCATTATTTTGTTTTTGGACAAAATATAATTTATTCCACCAGGACCAACACAAAAGAATCCACTGATTACAATAAAGGTGATTATTCAATTTTAGAAATGGGTCCCCGTCTCATGTTATTTTTTAATGAAGAAAGAAACCTCAGTCTAAGCATAAACTATAACCCTTATTGCAAAGGGATTAGAAAGAAAGTTGGCTCTGCTAATCAAGATGTCGATGGGTCGTCAATAAATATAAATTTAGGTCTTCAGTTGTCTTTTACTGAAAAGATCTATTTAGGTGCTTCTTTAAATTATCATAAGATTATGCTGACTACCGGAAAGGTAAGTGGAACAGAGACTTCCATTAGTGATAATTACTCTTATCTTTTCCCTGCCATAGAATTCAGCCTAAGAATTTAGAATGATCAATTTATTATAAATTCTATTCAAATATTATTTTAAAGGTCATTCTAACCCCAGTTAAAAAGAGTCCAATTTTAAAAATTTTTATAAATAACGTTTCGTTAACTTTAAAAAGAATTTTGATTCCCCACTTAGTTCCAAGAATCGTAAACAAAGTCATAAAAAAAATAAACCATGCATAATTTTCAAAGGGAAAGCTTAGGGCAATAAACGCAGGGATTTTTAAAACGTGACCCATGGTTTGGACAGCTGCTTTTGTTGCAATTAAGTTTTCTTTTTTTAAATCTGATCTAAGAAAAAAAGGAGCAATGATAGGACCTGTTGCGCCTATAATAAGCGAGAAAAGGCCAACTATAACTCCTAAAAAGAAAAAGCCCCAATTTGGAATGTTGAGTGAGGGCAGGCTTTTAGGTCTAAAAACCGAATAAAAAATAATAAATGTAATAATAAGTTGTGGGTAAAGGGGTGAAGGCATCATCTTAATGATTAAATAAGAGAGGAAGGTTCCTAAAGGAGCTCCCATAAAAAAGGGAACGGCCAAAGACCATGTTATATGATTTCTTAATAAATAGGATCTATAAAGATTACTTATAAATTGAATAAAACCATGGAGAGGAATAACTATGTTCAAAGGGTAAAAAAGGGTCATGACCGAAAGGAGAATAATCCCACCACCCATACCTGTTACGGCTGAAATTGCGGCAGTAAAAAAGGAAAAGGCAATAAGAAAGATAGGAATTAGGATATTCCAAGTCATGGTATTATTCCGAAGTTTCAGTAGTATACAAAAGCTTATCAGGATCTTTTTTCTTCGTTAAGAAAATTTAAAAATTTTTAAGACTAAAATAATGTCTAATTTATTTTTTCAAATCTTTTTTTCTTCGCTATTGTTTTCATATAAGGAGAAAAAGATGAAAGACTCATATTCTGGTGGCTGCTTTTTACCAGGCCCGGAAAATAAAAGAAAAATTGGAAAAGTCAATTTAGAAAACAGACAAATCATATTGGTGACTAATGATGAAACATATAATTTAGATGTCTCTAAAGTCAAAATTAAAGTTGGAGGAGCTTCAGATAGGATTGTTTTTTTTAGTGAAAAAGACGATGGACTTGTTCTTTACTCTAATGATCTGGAAATTTTAGAGGATACTTTTTGGGACAAATTTGAAGAAACTAAAAATCAAATTGAATTTTGGAAGAAAAAAAAGAAGAGTTCTCGGAACGCTTTTTTTTTGGGGATAATCATCTTTTTCCTCCTAACTTTCCTTATCTTCAATAGCCTCGGTGGATTAAAAAGAATGGTCATAAAGGCCATACCTCTGAAGACAGAAAGGAAAATAGGAGATCTTTTAATTGGAAATATGAAAAAAAGTGGAGAAATTGTAAACAATGAGAAGCTTACCAAAGATATAAATAAATTATTAGAATTTTTCGATCCCAGGGTTATTAGGGAAAGAGATGAAATGACATTGCATTTGTCTAGAAATGGCCAAGTTAATGCTTTTGCGCTTCCTGGTGGTCATATTGTCATAAACTTCGGACTCATTTCCAAATCAAAAAGAGTAGAAGAAGTCCTGGGTGTGTTGGCCCATGAAATGGCCCATGTAACTCAGAGGCATATATTAAATAATATCCTTGATTCTTTGGGGCTTTTTAGTGTCGTTCAACTTTTAGTTGGTGATTTTTCCGGGGTCGCTGCCGTTATTTTAACAAAGGGTCAGTTTCTTCTTCAAAAAAAATTCTCAAGAAGTTTTGAAGAAGAAGCAGACCGCGTTGGTTTTCATTATCTTATTTCATCAGGTTTAGATCCATCAGGACTTAAAGACTTTTTTCAATTCTTAAAAAAAGAATCTAAAATAGAAAACTCGAAGGCCATTAGTTTTTTAAGTACTCATCCTCTTTATGAGGAAAGAATTAAGCAAATGGATCAACTTTTTAAAGAGGCAAATCCAAGCCAATTGAAAAAAATTAAAATAGTCAGCTATGATTTTGATAAACTCAAAAAAGAGGTTTCCCAAGGTCTTCTTTCCCCCTAGGAGTTTTTTATGGAAACAGAAATTAAAGGCCATCCTTCCTTTTCCCACATTCATATGAAGCTTGGACCTGGTGAAAGCATTATTGCTGAATCAGGTGCTATGGCGAGTATGGATGTAGGTATAGACCTTCGTTCAAAAATGAATGGAGGGTTTTTTAAAGGGCTGATGATTAAGTTTTTTGGAAAGGAAAGCTTTTTTCTTTCTAAGTTCACCAATAAAAGTGAAAGACCCGCATCCATTGTTTTCACTCAGTCGGTGCCTGGGGATATCTACGAGCATAAATTGGAAAGTAAAAAAGACGAGCTTTATATCCAGCCTGGAGCTTTCCTCTGCCGAACAAAAGGGGTTAAAGTTAAGTTGAGGTGGGCCGGACTTAAGTCATGGCTGGGTGGCGAAGGCCTTTTTCGAATGAAAATTTCTGGCAAGGGGACCTGCTGGATAAGCTGCTTTGGAAGTATTCTCAAAAGACAAATTACCGGTGACCATTTGATTGATACAGGGCACCTTATGGCCTACCCACCCAACATGAAAATAAAGCTTCAACTTGCAGGTGGAATATTTTCAAGCCTCTTTGGCGGGGAAGGTTTTGTTATGCGAATTGAGGGCGAGGGAGAGGTTCTGATTCAAAGCCGCTCTATAGACGGTATGGCCGGCTGGCTCAACCCCTTATTGTAAAAAAGGAAATATATATGGATATTGAAATTAACTATAGGCCTAGTCAAACTGCCGCCAAAATAAAGCTTAATCAAGCCGAAGGTTTTTATGCTGAAGGTGGAAGTATGATCGCTATGAGTGGTGGAGTGGATATTGAAACGAGCACCCATCAAAAAAATAAGGGAGGCCTTTTTTCAGGAATCAAAAGGATGCTTGCTGGAGAAAACTTTTTTCTTAATCAGTACAAGGCAAAGTCAGGAGGAGGGGAGGTTTGGCTTGCCCCCACGCTTCCAGGAGATATGTGCCACTTTCAACTTGAGGGACAAAAAGTTGTTGTTCAGTCAGGATCTTTTGTTATGTGCGACCAAAATGTCTCACTGAATGTTGGTTGGCAAGGCTTTAAAAATGCTTTTTCCGGAGAAGGTCTTTTCTGGCTTAATTTAGAAGGTAAAGGGGATGTTGTTTTCAACTCTTTTGGTTATATCTATGAAATCGACGTGACGGATGAATATATCGTTGATTCAGGTCATATTGTTGCCTTTGAGGAAACGCTGGACTTTAAAATCTCAAAAGCAGGCTCGTCCTGGGTTCACTCTATCCTAGGAGGAGAGGGTCTTGTTTGCCGCTTTCAGGGAAGAGGAAAACTTTGGTGTCAATCTCATAATAGCTCGAGCTTTGGGCATACCCTTGGGCCAAAATTAAGGCCTAGACCGGCTTAGAAGAGGAAAATAAAATGGGAACAAATTCTTTTAAATTTAAAATTGAATCCAGACCAGATTTTGGATTCTTGACTGTCGATATTCCGGCCAATGAAACCATTAAGGTAGAGGCATCCTCCATGGCCACAATGGATAGTCATATTAAAATGCACACAAAATTTAAGGGTGGATTTTCTAGGTTTCTTTCGAGTGAATCGATCTTTATTAATGAATTTACAGCGGAGGGAGCTCCTGGGAAAATTTCAATAGCACCAGGCCCTCCAGGTGACCTTGAGCATATTACGCTTGATAACGAAACTGTTTTTTTACAGGGGGGGGCTTTTGTCGCTTCTGGATTGAATGTAGCAGCTGAGAGTAAATGGCAAGGAATGATAAAAGGCTTTTTTTCAGGTGAATCTCTTTTTTTAATCAAATGTTCCGGTTCAGGAGACCTTTGGTTTAATACTTATGGCGCAATGTTTGAAGTTGATGTAGATGGTGAATACGTCATTGATACAGGACATATTGTAGCATTTACTGAAGGCCTTGATTACGATATTTCCAGAATTGGAGGTTATAAATCACTCTTTTTTAGTGGAGAGGGTTTTGTTTGCCGGTTTAAAGGGAAGGGTAAGATTTGGGCACAAACCAGAAAAATTAATGCATTTAAATCATGGATTTACCCATATAGACCCGATCCACCAAAAAATAATTAAAAAGAAATTAAAGAGAGTTAATTAAGTCGTCTTTTTTTATCTGGAAAAAGTTATTAAGGAAACCATACCAAATTAGTTTAAAATCTGAAGAGTAGACTAATATAAAAAAATTCTATTTTATAAAATCTTTATTTTACATATAGAAAATAGATAATGTTTCTTATAATACAGAGGTCTTATTCACTGATAATATTACTAAAGTAGAAAAATTATTATTCCGTTAAGAAGTTAAACTATTTTTCAAACATTCACTTTTTTGGGAGTCTCTATGAAGTTAATCTCTTTATTTTTTTTTATTTTAATATCGATTTCCAATTCATTTGGGAATTGTAATAAGGAAAAAGTAATTCTTGGTTATGATGATTGGAGACCCTACCAATATACTGAAGCTGGAAAAATAACAGGGCTTGATGTGGATTTACTTAGTGCTATCTTAAAAAGCACGGGCTGTCCCTTTAAATTAAAGTCTATTGGATGGAAGGCCCATCTTAGAGAGCTTAAAAAGGGGCGTGTACATTTGGCCCCAGGGGCTTCGATGACTGATGATAGAAAAAAGTTTGCTTTCTTCTCAGATTCATACAGGACCGAATCAGTTGTTATGTTTGTAAGGAAGGAAAACCTAAATAAGTATAAGCCGTCATCACTTAAAGACCTCATTGGTAAAAAGTTTAAATTAGGTGTTGTAAGAGGAAACTTCAATGGTGATGAATTTGAAAGTCTCAAAAAAAATGAAAAATTTAAAAGAATATTATTAGAAATGTCCAGTGAAGGTCAACTATATAAGATGTTAAGAAAGGGAAGAGTAAGCGGTGTTTTAGCAGATCGCTACTCTGGCTTTGCTTACTTAAAAAAGTTTAAATTAGGTAATCAGATAGTTATGCATCCTCTAAAAGTATACAGCACAAACATTCATGTTATGTTTAGTAAAAAGTCTGTTGATAAAGGGTTTGTAGAAGTTTTTAATAAAAATTTGAAAAAACTAAAAAGTAATGGGCAATATAAATCAATTATAAATAAATACCTAGAATAAAATATTTCAAAGGGCCTTTTTTAAAGGCCCTACTATTTTTCAAAAAAAATCTTTATAAATTTCCTCTCAAATCAAAAAACAAAATTTGATAATTTAAAAATGTTCTCGTTGTATGTGCCAAAGAAGGTACAGACTTATAAAAGAAATTGTAATCAATCTTTTTTTTAATCTATTTTCTTTTATATGACCCAATAGGGAGAGGATTTTTTTTAAAATAGACGGAAAAAAAAAGTAGAGCGAAGTAACTGAAATAACTTTAAAATATAAAATTATCCCACCTGGGTGATAGGCCCAGGATTTATTGAATTTAAAAAGAAAAAGAGAGACTATAGAGCGACCTAATCCGCATGTTGGG
>DKQD01000151.1 GCA_002474345.1 Bacteriovoracaceae bacterium UBA7317 | reverse complement strand
CCCATTTGCTATGATTTTGAGTATGTAGAAAGAACTTTGGTTTCCACCAACTTCCCTCTCCTCGACATCAAAAATTTGGCCAACACCATGACCGGGACAAACGGCATAATCCCCAATTTTAAACATCATTTACCTCCAAGCAGCAAAATAAATACTTGCCCTTTATACTGCCTAGCGTTGCATATATCAAGTGGCCCTACACAAGCCTGTAAAAGCTACATGATAAGGCTAAAAAAATTGGGGTCATTTAAACATTTAGAAACTTAAAGAGCAAGACACCACGCCCTAGGCGTCATTCATGCCTTGCCTTTGATGAAATTTAAAGAAGGCTTTTCCAAAATAGAAAAGCCTTAAATAAAATTAGTTTAGAACCGTGGACTTATCTCATGAGCTTCAAAAAAGTAAGAGATCTCTCTCTCGGCAGAAGCTTTTGAGTCAGAACCATGAACAGCATTTTCCTCAATTGATTTGGCATAAAGCTTTCTTAAAGTTCCCTCACCGGCCTCAGCAGGGTTTGTCGCTCCCATAATTTCCCTACATCTTGCAACAGCATCCTCTCCTTCAAGAACAATAAGAAGTACTGGACCAGAAGTCATAAAGTTAACAAGGGAGCCAAAAAAAGGCCTTTCTTTATGTTCAATGTAAAAACCTTCAGCTTTCTCTTTGGATAGGCTGACAAACTTGGAAGCTGCCAGTCTCAAACCTTCGGCCTCAAAACGAGAAAGTATGTTACCAATATTGTTATCGTGAACTGCATTTGGCTTCACAATGCTAAATGTACGTTCGTTCGCCATTTTAATCTCCTTCAATAAAGTGAAAACAAGCAAAGACTTCGTAAGTCAGTCGACTCAACAAAGTCAAGAGTTAAAGTAAAAAAATTCATTAACCCCTTGATTTTAAAACTTCTTCAACTCTGGCTCCTAGCTCCGCAGGAGAGCGAGCTATGGCCACACCGCACTCCTCTAATATGGCAAACTTGGCTTCAGCCGTATCGTCACCACCGGAAATTATCGCACCGGCATGTCCCATTCTTTTACCTGGAGGAGCGGAAGCACCAGCAATAAAGCTCACAACAGGCTTGCTCATATTTTCCTTAATCCAGCGCCCTGCATCAACCTCGGCGTTTCCGCCAATCTCACCAATCATTATGACAGCATCAGTGTCAGGATCAGCTTCAAAAAGCTTTAAGGTATCTATAAAATTGAGCCCACCAACGGGGTCTCCACCAATCCCAACACAAGTAGATTGACCAATCTCCCTCTCTGTTAGCTGATAAACGGCTTCATAGGTAAGAGTCCCTGACCTCGATATAACTCCAACGCTTTTCCCACCTTCCTGAGGTGGCATATGAATATGACCAGGCATAATTCCAATTTTACACTCTCCAGGAGTAATCAGTCCTGGACAGTTAGGTCCAATCATTTTCGTTTTTGACCCTTTCAGAGCAGATTTAACTTTAACCATATCTAAAATAGGGATACCTTCAGTAATACATACGACCAAAGGAAGTTCAGCATCGATACACTCTAAAATTGAGTCAGCCGCAAACGGTGGAGGAACAAATATCATCGCAGCATTTGCATCAGTTTTTTCAACTGCCTCGTGAATCGAATTAAAAACCGGGAAACCTTCATGAGTAATGCCACCCTTACCTGGGGTTACTCCTCCTACGAAATTAGTACCGTAGTCTCTTGACTGAAGAGAATGGTAGGTCCCCTGTTTTCCTGTAAACCCTATTGTAATCAACTTGGTATCTCTATTTATTAAAATCGACATAACTAAGCCTCCTGTGATTTAGCAGCTTCACAAACTTTCATCGCTGCATCCCTAAAATCACTTGCGGTGATAATTTCTAAATCAGATTCTTCCAATATTTTTCTTCCCATAGCTACATTTGTTCCTTCAAGTCTAACAACAAGAGGGACTTTAAGATCAACGCTTTTTGCTGCAGCAAGGACTCCTTCAGCAATAATATCGCACTTCATAATTCCACCAAAAATATTCACTAGAATTGCTTTAACATTGGGGTCAGAAAGAATAATCGAAAAGCCTTTTTCAACCGTTTCCTTAGTCGCACCACCACCAACATCAAGGAAGTTTGCCGGATCACCTCCATGAAGTTTAATAATATCCATAGTTGCCATGGCCAAACCAGCGCCGTTCACCAAACAACCAATATTTCCATCAAGCTCAATATAAGAAAGCCCATACTTAGCTGCTTCAACTTCTTTTTCAGACTCTTCGTTAAGGTCTTTCAAGGCATCTATATCTGGATGGCGAAACATCGCATTGGCATCAAAGTTTAATTTTGCATCGAGGGCCAAAACTTCCCCATCTTTAGTGGTAACTAAGGGGTTAATCTCTGCCGCCGTACAGTCTGATTCCATATAAAGGTTATAAAGACCTTCTAAAAACTTGTTGCATTTTTTAAGAACGTCTCCCTTCATGCCCATAGCATAACCGAGCCGTCTTCCTACATAAGAAGTATAACCAACTGCAGGGTCAATAAAGACTTTATGAATTTTTTCTGGCGTTTCTTCTGCTACCTTTTCAATCTCTACACCACCTTCAGAAGAGGCCATAAAAACAACTTTACCAGTACCTCTATCAAGGACGAGACCCACATAGTACTCATGATCAATATCACAACCTTGCTCTATGAGAAGTTTTTTTACTTCTTTTCCTTCTGGCCCTGTTTGATGAGTCACAAGAACCTTACCTAAAATATTTGTGGCGTGTTCTTTCACTTCTTCCAGACTTTTAGCTACCTTGACTCCTCCCGCTTTTCCTCGACCACCAGCATGTATTTGAGCTTTGACAACCCAAACATTAGAGTCAAGTTTTTTTGCAGCCTCTACAGCTTCATCTACTGTATGAGCGACCTGCCCACCCAAGACTTTTATCCCAAATTTTTTCATAAGGTCTTTAGCCTGGTACTCGTGAATGTTCATTCAATTTCTCCTTCAAAAAATCACCAAAGCCTCAAGGCTTCTTATCAAACAAAATTGGTAACCATACTACGCTTTCCAAAAACGAGTTGCTAGGAGCAACGCTTAAATTTTGAGAAACAGATTATAAACCTAAACATTTTCCAAATTGTATTCTTTAAATTTGCAGAAGGCTCTCTATTTCTTTAACGTATCTGCTCCCTTTTGAAAGCAGCTGATCCACCTTATTTTTAAATAGATTCTCTAATTTGACTTTCGTTTTAGGACCCAACCTCTTCCTCTTAGACGTCAAAACAACCATGTCACTGGCCAAATTCCCTATTTGCCTCCCATAGGAGAAGACATTTTGGTTATATTTTGCACGAAATGAATTTTTTAGCCTTTCCTTATCATACTGATCTTTATTGTTTAGGATTAAACTCCGAAGTAAAGGGCCAACCGTAACAGCATACTTACCCTCAAACCTTGAAATCTTCCGACCGACTCTTATTTTTTTAAGGACTTCAGTATAGATTTCCATCATTCTAGAAACCAAAGCCTTAAGGGTCCTATATTCTTCAAGTTTTTCCCTTAAAAATTGTGCATTTTCCTCGAGGTATTTTCTTTCTCTTTCTTTTAATTTTCTATTAAATTGACTCGGAGGTCCTTTAAATAAGAAAGCACTTCCTTCAAAAGTGAAGGACCTTAGCTTCTCATTCTTTGCTCCCCCCGTCTTTAAAAAGTAGATCAACCTTTTTTGAATAGGCTCTTTCTCTGGCAAATGAAAGCCCTTGACTTTTACATTATAAAAACCGGGAAAAATATTTGTCCCCTCTTCAATATTCAAATTTTTGATGTCACACCAGTGCTCCACGACAGTACAGCTTGCGCTAAAAACAACCCTCTCAGAGCTTAGAATTTTCTTTGAAACAGACTCAAAGCGCAAAAGAAGGGAATAAGGTTCAGCATAGTTTAATGCTAGCCATAAACCTTTCCCATTCTTTTCTAAAGCCAAACCGACAAGAGGCTTTTCTTGGTTTATTGAACTAGCGATTGAGCCAAGTCTTTGAATGTCCCTTACGTATAAATCTTCAAAACCGGGCTCTGAAGTTGAAAAGTCAAAAGATACAAAAATAAATAAAGAAATAAACACAACACAAAAAAAGGCTAATAAAGCCATCACACTTGCTGGAACTTTATGAGCTTTTTTATAATCGGATACAAGGCTTTCGTCTTCTTTCTCAATATTTTTAAAGTAGTCAACTCTCCACTTTTTCTGATCTCTAATTCGGTTGATTTTTCTTTGTAATTTCGTGTCAATTGCTGGGGAGGCTTCTTCTTCTTCTTCTTCTTCTTCTTCTTCAAGTTTTTCAACCTCAACAGAGGGAAGAGGCATCTCAGGTACCAGGTTTTCTTCAGAAGAAGAAATTTCTGGAACATCCGGGAGGTCAGGGATATCAGGAGGCAAAACGTTACTTATGTCATCAGAGTTGGCTTCTGATTCAGAAATTGGTGTTGAACCAGGTAACTCGGGTAAATTTGGAAGTTCAGGAGGGGCTTCCTCTTCATCAACAAGAAAACCCTTAAAGTCGGGTATTTTTTCTAAGGTTACCCAATCTTTCATTCCCTCTTTCCAAAGGAGGGCCTTGCGAGAAACCTCTTCTTCTTTGAACTTTTGAACAATTTCTCTAACTTCAAAAGGGCCAAGATGATGGTCTTCGCTAAATATGTACCAAACTTTTTTCATAAAGACTTCATGGTTTACATTGATAATAATGCTTACCACTAAA
>DKQD01000116.1:29544-43505 GCA_002474345.1 Bacteriovoracaceae bacterium UBA7317 | reverse complement strand
CACTTCCTCGACCTCGTCGGAGCGACTTCCCTTATTCCAGGCCCGAACTCAACTGAGATGGTCATTCACTGTGGATACCAAAGAGGCGGCGTCCCTGGTCTTTTGATTGCCGGAATTTCTTTTATACTGCCCGCCTGTGTTCTAACGGGAATTTTGGCCTACCTTTATACGCTCGCCTATAAAATTCCAAACTTTGAACAATACTTAATTGGCATTAAACCTGTTGTTATTATTCTTATTTTTCAAGCCGTTCAAAAACTTGGGAAAAAGGCCATAAAGGGATATGAACTTGGCGCTGTTGCGGCACTTGTCATAGGCTTAGGTTTTTACGGAATAGGTGAAGTCTACGCTCTTTTTATTGGCTCCATTTTCGGGTTTATTATTTTAAAGGTCAAAAGCTCTTTTAGTCTTAAAAGTGTGGCCTTACCTTCTATCTTTTGGGTTTTCACAAAAATTGGAAGCGTTTTGTTTGGAAGTGGCTATGTTCTTATGGCCTATCTTCAAGATGAAATTGTTGAAAAGAGGGGCTGGCTCACAAGTGCCCAAATAGCCGATGCTATTGCCATCGGACAATTTACTCCTGGACCAGTTCTTTCAACATCAACTTTTGTTGGTTACCTTCTAAGCGGTTTTGAGGGGGCCTTGCTTGCCTCTATTGGAATTTTTCTCCCCTCCTTTATTTTTGTTTACGCTTTAAACCCCTTGATTCCAAAAATGAGAAACTCAAAAAACTTTTCTCTTCTTTTAGACAGTGTCAATGCAGGCGCCGTAGGCCTTATGATTTATGCCATCTACCCTCTAGGAAAAGTTTCATTTAGTGATCCTCTAGGAGCCGCCATCTTTATAATTATTGGCCTTATCCTTTGGAAGTTTCCAAAGACTAGTTCAATAAAACTTGTGACTTTAGGAATTTTATTGGGTGTTCTTTCGGTTTTTATAAAGCCTGTTTTAAACCTGAGTTAAACTACTCTAGTGTTCACAGATCCAAAGATTTTAATCATCTTTTTTTTTTTAAAATTTAAAATAGGGTAAGATCATTTGAAGTTCCATTTTAAGGAGACTCAAATGAATATATTTAGTCGAACGCTCTTTTTATCTTTGATATTTTTCTTTATTTCAATCAATGCTTTTGCTGGAACAATTAACTTTGGAAAAGTTTTGGCCTGCGGAACAGATGCTGCAAAAGCTGGCTGTGTGAAACCAACAAAGCCACCAAAATACTACGTAGAGCAAAGTATTAAATATTTTAGAACGATGGAAACTTCTGTTAGCGTTATGGTTCAGCCCAACTACTCTGAAAAAGTAGTCAGATGGGAATGGGAACCTTGGCTTCTTTTAACGGGTTACGGAAAATCTAATTTGATTTGGACGGACACCCTTTTAAAGCTTTTTAAAACCGCTTATGACAAGCTAGATTGCCGTTTCTTTAAAAAGAACCCTATGGGAAGATGTCACGTTATTTTTGATTACGATGGACTTAAATGCCCCATCTATGAAGAATTCACTTTTAATGAAAAGGGAGAAATGACTTTTATTGAGGCCTGGACAGACAAGCCCGGTTACCTTCCTTATAAAGATCCTAAAGATGTTTGGGCGGAAGGAAAGGATGTCTATAGGCTTTCCACTAAAATACCAGGCCTTGGTAATAAAAAAGGTAAAATCAAGTTAGACTCCAGGGGCATGAAACAAATGGCAAAGTTTGACCCCGATGTTGCCGAGTTTGTGAGAAGGGCCAAAGCACCTTATAAAGAGTACTTTAAAGAGCTGAAGCATCATGCAAGTGATGTTTTAGCTGGCTGTGACCCACCAAAACTTATCAAGCACCAACTAAACCGCGTAGATATTAAAAATGCTTTTAAAAAGTTTCATAAAGAAATGGAGAGGAAAAAGAAAGAAATTAAAAAGAAATCAAAAAACTGGAAAAAGAGAAAATAACTAAAGAAAAAAATTTTAGAAGAGGTGGAATCATGCCTAAATCATTTTTTTTGAAATCAAAGCTTTTTGTTTTAGCAGCACTTCTTCTTTTAAATTCAGAAGTGGCCTTTTCTAAAAAGACAGAAGAGGTCATGACTTATCATAGTTACCTCTCACCTTTTTTCAGGGCCTCAGCTTGCTTTGATGAGTTTGACAAAAAGGGTTTAAAGAAGAAAAAAATTAAAGGGCGGATTAAAAAAGGTGTCCTAGGAACCTATGGAGGGCTAAGTCTTGCCAGCGGAACCCTTGTTGGTGGCGCTTGGGTCGTAGGGACACTCCAAGCGGGTGGCAGTGGAGCACTCATTGGTGGGGCCTTTTTATTTGCCATTGGTGCCATAGCACCGGCTTATTTTCTGGCCCCAGTTCCCATAGCCATGACCGTTGCTTTTCATGTAGCGAACAGGCTTGATAATGCCGGTTTTGTTTTAGAAGCCGTTGCCTGTGCTAATGGTGATGACTGTACTGGAAAAAAGCTTAAAAAAGAGTTCCTTTTCGTTTCTCAAAAAGTACCGAGCAGAAGAACCATTCAGGATTTTTCCATGACCATAGCCAGGGGTCTTTTATCCGGAGAAGTCTGCAAGTTAAGTAAAAGGCTTCCTAGAATTGGAAAAATCAGTAAGTTTGCTCAGAGCAAACTCAAAAAGAATTCCTACGACCCTCAGAAATTAACAAACAAAGAAAAGATAGAGCTCTATAAAGGGTTTCTTATCGCTAAACTTTCAAAAATGGATTTAAAAAAACCGACTTCTTTTTTTAAAAGAAGACAGAATAAAAAAGTAAAGGAATTTGAATCAAAGGTGAGAATTGAAATTAGTGCCATCCAAAGAATTTTAAGGGATATAGAAAAATTTAAGTCATACGATTCTGTTGTCCCTAAAGGCGATAAAAAGGATCTTAAGAATTTTGAGAGCGTAAGGTCTGAAATGAAAAAGTACCTTTATGACCTTATTTTGACCCTAGAGAAAAAGAAAAAATAATAGGTTCAGTCAATGAAAAAATTAAATTTCAAATTGAAGCTCATTTTTTTGGCCAGTCTTCTTCTTTTTAATACAGTGGCGGCTTACTCAAAAAAGAAAGAGGAAGTCATTACTTATCAAAATTATCTGTCCCCTTTTTTCAGGGCCTCACCTTGTTTTGATGAATTTGATAAAAAAGGATTAAAGAAAAAGAAAATCCAAGGACGATTTAAAAAGGGTATTTTAGGAACCTATGGAGGTTTAAGCCTGGCCTCAGGAACTCTTGGCGGAGGACTATGGATTATATATGGAATTACACGAAGTCTTACAGCGGGACATATTTTGTCAGGAGCGCCTGTCATGTTTGCCTTAGGTGCTGCTATTCCAGGAATTTATCTCGCCCCCGTTCCCATTGCTATGGTTGTTGCTTTTCACGTCTCTAATAGAATGGATAATGCTGGGTTTGCTTTAGAAGCTGTAGCTTGCGCTAATGGTGATGATTGCTCAGGAAAAAAACTTAAAAAAGAATTTCTTTTCGTTTCTCAAAAGGTTCCAAGCAGAAGAACAATTAAAGATTTTTCCATGACAATTTCAAGGGGTCTTTTATCAGGTAAAGTTTGCAAGCTTAGCAAAAAACTTCCTAGAATTGGTAGAATAAGTAAATTTGCTCAAAGTAAACTGAAGAATAATTCTTATGATCCTCAAAAATTATCATATGAAGAAAAAGCGAAGCTTTATAAAGGCTTTGTTATCATGAAGTTTTCAAAGATGGATTTAAAAAGGCCAAACTCTAAAATAAATATTCTTAAAAGGAAGCGGATTAGAGATTTTGAGTCAAGGGTCAAAATTGAAATAAGCTCTATTCAAAGGCTTTTAAGAGATATAGAAAAGTTTAGGTCTTATCATGACCTTATTCCAAAAAAGGAGCAGAAGGATCTAAAAGAATATAAATCATTAAGGTCCGAATTGAAGGGTTATCTTTATGAACTTATTAAAGCTCTGAGTAAAAAGAACTGAAATAATAAAATTTATAAATATCAAAAACTGATTAAATTAGATATTTGTATGAATTGTTAATATTGAGTGAAAAATGAAGAGGTAAATATTCTCATTTCTATGAACCTTATTTTAATTGGATATAATAGAGATGATCTCTTTTCTTTTCTAGGATAAAGTTTTGAATAAAAAAATTCTCATAGTTGATGATGAAGATGCCATTAGGTTTTTGTTGGCCCACTTCATAAGCGCTCAATATTCTTTTGAAATCCTTCAAGCAAACTGTGGAAACAATGCCATAAAACTCTTAGAAAAAGAAAAAGATATCGAAGTTGTCCTCTGCGACTATAGAATGAAAGATGGAAATGGTGGAACAGTCTACGATTACATCAAAAGGAATGAGCTTTTAATTCCTTTTGTTATGATGTCTACTGATCAACCTGAAAAATATGACTGCTTTAAAGGATTTTATGAGGAAAATATTAAAAACGATTATCTTAAAAAACCGTTTAAGCAAGAACATTTAATTAATATTTTAAAAAAGGTTCTCGAAAAATAGAGGCATCTTTATGCCTTTCTAACAAAGGCAACTCTTTTTATATTTTTCCCATCCCAGTCAGCTATTGTATCTTTATCAACTAAAAATATAGGTCTTTCTAGAATAAGTCTTATGGCCTTCGACCAGGATAGTATTTTATATTCATCCTTAAAATCTTTAAGAAGGGCCTCTCTTAATTCGGGAAATAGTTTGTGACTTGCTGCTGGGAAAAGGTGGTGTTCAACATGGTGAGAAAAGTAAAGGTGGAGGAAATCAATCCACTTTGGTATTTCAAGCGATACGGTGGTTTTCAAAGTGTTTTCAAAGCTATCCATCTCTTGATCTAAAAGACTGCAATTTAAATGGTTTGTAATAATATAAAACCCTGATAACCAGGCCACAACAAAATAGGAAAACCCTATAAAGGCCAGGCCTTTAAAACTAAAGCCACTCATAGACCAAAAGAGTCCATAAACCAAAAGGTTTGAAAAGTACTCAAGGGAGGTTTTAAGCTTATCTTTAACACTTAAACGAAGGTCATAAATTTGTTTTGAATTGAAAAGAGTCTGCCAAAAAAGGTTATTGTGGTAAGAAAAGATCAGAAAAGCAAAGCCATAAAGAAAGGTCATTTTAGGGTAATGATGGCTTGGAACAAAAAAAGAAAAAAGACTGGCCCATTTCCCATAAGGAGATACTTCTTTTTGAAGAACTCTTCTATCAGGGTCATTTAATTTATTGGTGTGGATATGATGAAGTCTATTATGAGCAACGGTCTGATTTGTTCCGGTTGTAAACACCCCGCCCAACCATCCAAAATGGATGAGAGTTTTTAAAGTCCATCCTTTTTTGAGCCCTCCACCACCATGACTCATTTCATGGGCCGCAAAAGACATGACGAGCATACTATTTCCAACCACGATAATAAATAAAAAATAAAGTGCCCAGTGAAGCTCTGGAGAGAGCATGACAAAGCTCATGAGACCTAAGAAAATAAAAAGGTGAATAAAAAAGTGAATAAAAAGAGTCCTATCTTTTTTATACTTTGATATATCAACCTTATGCCTTATTTTTTTTAAATCATTCATAGTTTTTTTAATTATTTTTAGTTAAAAAAGAAAAGGAATTAAGGAGTAGGACGTTTTCTTATATTCCTCGTAATCATTTTTAAAATATTGACCTAAGACCAATTCTTCTGATTTGACTCTTATCAGAAGGACAGGCAAATAAGTCATCATAAAAAGGATAAGAGCAGGCCATGCTCCAAGTGCCAAGTTAAAACCGAAAATGGCCAACAACCCACCAGAATAACTTGGGTGGCGTACCAGTTTATAAGGACCATTTTTAATTAGCTTGTGGTCTTTTTGAATGCTTATTTTCCAGGAAAACATACTCTTAAGGGTTTTAATCGCCCAAACACGTATATATAAACCACAAAGACAAAGGATGAGTCCTAGGAGCATTAAAACCGCATGACTTTCATGAGAGAAATGAAGCCCTTTGAAAAAGCAAAAAAAGGAAAAGATAAGGTTTAAAGAAAGAAACATTTGAAGAAGAGTGGATGTATGCTTATCCTCTTTTCCATCACCTCTTTGGTACCATTTATAAAAGAGGAGGTCATAACTCAAAAATGAGAAAAAAACCCCAAAGGTCAAGCTGTGTATTACAAATGGAGATGCCATATAAAAACCTCTTAAGTAACAGTTAACTTTAACCATAAAAGAGGCTTTTTATCACCTGTCCCTGAAAAATTGATAAGGGAGCTCGGTAAATTTTAAATAATTTTTATTGAAAAAAGGAGCGATTCCTTTATATTTTGAAGGTTTAAACTGATAAGCTGAAAGAAAGTTTTTTATAACCAAGGAAGAGTGATCATTATGAATGAAAAAGAATACGTTTTAATAACGGGGGCCTCTTCAGGCATAGGCTCTCATTTGGCCATGCATTTTGCTGAAAGCTCTTACTCTCTCCTTTTATTGGCGAGGAGAAAAGAGCTTCTCCATGAGGTAAAAGAAAAGTGCCTAAAAATCAATTCTAAAATTAGCGTTGAAACATTTATATGTGATGTCACGAAGGATGAAGACCTTCAAAAAGTGCAGAATTTTGTAAATGAAAATAACCTCACCTTAAAAATTGTCATTGCAAACGCGGGCATACCTGTTCAAGGTTATGTGAGTAAATTAACAGTTGAAGATTATAAATACCAGTTTGAAACTAATGTTTTTGGAGTCCTCCGTACTTTTTATTTTTTTAAAGATCATTTGATTCAATCAAAAGGTCACCTGGCCCTTTTGGGAAGTGTTGCCTCTTATATCTCAAGCCCCAAACTGACTCCCTATTGCATGAGTAAGTTTGCCGTGAAGGCCCTTTCTGAGGGCCTCTTTTTTGAAATGAAAAAATTCGGTGTTAAATGCACTCTTATTTGCCCAGGCCTTGTGGAATCTCAAATTAGGCTTGTGAATAATAAAGGTCAGTATAAGGCCGATGCTAAAGACCCAGCTCCTGACTGGATCATTATGGATACAAAAAGCGCCACCTTACAAATGAAAAAGGCGATTCTAAAGGGAAAAAAAGAAGTCATTATAACTGGTCATGGTAAGTTTATTGTCTTCATGCAAAGACATTTCCCGTGGTTTACTCACTTTTTAAATTCAAGAAATATAATGTCTGGATAATTACCTTAGAACTTAATTATTTTTAAAAGACAGGCCTATAGTATAAAAAGCGCTGATCAAAAAAAATAGTTGAAGAAAGGCGATGTAGTAGTAAGTTGGTCTTGCCTTGAAATTTCCCATAAAAAAAGACACCAAAAAACCAATTAAAGAATAAAACATGGAAAGAAGAGTGATGGCCATGGCAGGCCCAATAGCACTTGGGTTATTTAAACTTTTAAACATGATTATAAGGCCAAAAAAAGCACCTAAAACTCCAAGTTGAAGAGAAGTGGATCCAATTAGTTCCCAATGAGATACCTCTTTACCTTTTGTTATACCATTCATTTTTTCCGCTTCTTTAATAAACTTAAAAAAGAAAAGAATGAGAAGCGGAGTCATGACAATAAGGAAAGATGGAATATCAAAAAAAAAGGACAGGTTAGACGTCATAAGAATACTTAATAAAATACTGCTAAAGAGGATAAATAGACCCGTCATTTTTCCAATCATGATTGATCCTCCCTTCCAACAAAATAGAGTAACACTATAACTAAAAATACAATAAGTGCATAAGTTGAGGTTAATAAGCTTATTTTCATCGCGGGATTAGTTTGGGCAGCTATGGAAAATGGATGAGTGGAATTAAAAAACATGAGGACTAAACCAGCCGCCATTCCCAAGGCTCCCGTTAATAAAGCTGTGTGGCCAATGGTTTTTAATAATCCATCCTGCTCTTTTCCATTTTTTACCCAAACGTCTGTATGAAATTTTAAACTAAACAAAGACTTCCATCCGTGCCTATAGGCGATTGCCATATAAATAGGGAGAAAGACAATAATAAGAGATGGAATATCCACAAAAGATTTAAGACTCGAATTAACGAGGATCCAACTAAGGATATTAATGAGAAAAAATAAAACGCAAATAATTTTCATAAATAACAACCACTTTCCTTTTCCTAAAAACCGAACGATAAAGTTAACATATTATTTATTAAAATAACTGTCTGACCTATTACAAAGTAAATTGCGACCTTTTTCAGCTTATATTGACCCATAAGAAAGAAAAAAAGAAAAATTAAAATTCCATAAAAGGAAGTCAAAATTAAAGTCGCAAAAGCTGGTCCTATGCTGCTTTTGTCACCAAAGTTTTCATAAAGATTTATCATCCCCATGTGAGAACCTATAACCCCAAGAAAAACAGAGACGTAACCAATGAGTTCAAACCATGAAATGGCCCGTCCCTTTATGGGATTTCTCATTGATCCACTCCCTTTATTTCCAAGAAATGAAAGGAAAAGGATTGGCACAACAACAAACCAAAGGGAAGGAATGTCTAAAAAAGAATTTAGATTTGCATTAAACAAAATGGTTAAAACAAAACATAAGATTATAAAAGTGATTGAAAAACTTTTTATAATCATAATTCATTTCCTAAATTTAAATGGGATATAACAGTTGTTAAAAGAAAAATAAAAAGACCATAAAAAGTTGGTAGAAGAGAAACTGCCAAAGCAGGGCCTAAGGAATCAGGTTTACTCATATTGGCCAAAATAATAACAACGCCAATGTGAGAACCTAACACTCCTGAAATAATGCCGGTTGCTCCCATGGAGTGGAGGACTTCTTTTTTTTCATCACCACTATTTATTAATATTTTAAAACCTTCTAGGCCATGCCGGGCCGGAATGCTTGCAAGAACTGGCAAAATAACGACTAAAAGGCTTGGAAGATCAATAAAAGTTTTTATATGACCCGTTAAAACAAGGGCCAGTATAATGCTTAAAACAATAAGAGCCACTGAAAGTAACTTCATAAATTCCTCTTTTAAAATAGGGAATGATAGGAATGTCTAAAGAAATATCGAAGACTTGTTAAAGAGGTTTAAAGTTTTTAAGTTTTTTTTAAAAAGGGAATTATTTACCAATAATTTCTTCTACTTTTTGGAAAAGATCTTTAATTAGAAGCGGCTTATTCATGAAATGAATGCCTGAAAGTCCTTTCGTTTCCTCCAAAACGGCTTGCTCGTAAGAGGAAGCAAAAAGAATGGGAACATCTTTGTTTGGGCCATCGTTATTTCTGATATTTTTGGCCAATTCGGCTCCATTTAAATGAGGCATTTTATAATCAGAAACGATAAGCTGATATTTTATGCTTTTTGATAACATTTCTGCGACTGATCCACTGGTGCATTTTTCAATGTAATACTTATTAGTCGATTCTAATGCCTCTTTTAAAAATTCCACAATATTAGCTTCATCATCTACTGCTAAAATTTTTTTTAACATATTTACCTCAAATACTTTGTTTTGGATCAAATCAAACGGCATAGAATAGAGAAAGAAGAAATTCCAACGAATTCGCTTTGACCAATTTATTTCATTTTAACAACCTTTTAGAAAAAGGGGGCATTTTTATTTAATAAATGTTTTAAATTATTTTTAAATGGTCTTTTTTTTATCTCTATACGTACTGAATTGAAAGGTTAGTCTTCTCCTAT
Organism: Bacteriovoracaceae bacterium UBA7317; assembly: GCA_002474345.1. Taxonomy (GTDB): domain Bacteria; phylum Bdellovibrionota; class Bacteriovoracia; order Bacteriovoracales; family Bacteriovoracaceae; genus UBA7317. The sequence continues at coordinate 33,891 of DKQD01000116.1, read as the reverse complement.
CTTTAAGATCAAGTATATAGTTAAATATTGATTTTTTTACTATGTTTTTTTAATCCCTAAATAATTAGAACTAATAAATATCATTTTTTATTTCTAAATCTGGTAAAAGATTAATCCACGAGATTGGTTAATTATAAAAAGGATACGCCTATCTTACCTTACTAATTAAGCCTTGGGTTTTTTTCAAGCCGTAATATAATAAGTTCAATCATCCTTTAAATGAGTTTTTAAAATTTAAAAGAGTTAGATTAAAACATAATTTTTTTGGGAGGTCTTAATGACAAAAATGTTAAAAATGATCGCTTTCATTTTTCCGTTATTAATTATTAACCTTGGTCATACAAGGGATAAAAGCTCTGGCTGTGGACTAGGCTGGAAAGTATCAAAAAGAATGAGTATTACATCCTCTTCAGTTAGACTTTCAACGAACTCTTTCACAACCCCTTATGGAATGACATCGGGAACTTCAGGTTGCAAGAGGCACTCAATTGTTCAAAAAGAATCCAAGCAAATTCATTTTGTAGAAGAGAACCTTGATCAATTAGAACTTGAAATGTCTATAGGGAAGGGACAATTTGTCGAGCAGCTTGCTTCACTTTTAGGTTGTGAAAATAAAGTCGGCGCTTTTACAAAAACAATGCAAAAAAGTTATAGCGAATTATTTCAAGGGTCAAAAACAAATCCAAGTTACCTCCTTAACTCAGTTAAAAGTAAGGTCATGGATTCTCTTGAGCTCTCTAAAGGGTGCCATATTATTTAGATTTGTTTGGAGTTTAATGTTTTAACAAATATTTATTTTTTAGGAGACAATATAATGGGTTTTTTCAAAGTAATAATAATGGTGATTCTCTTTTCCTTCCAAAACTTTGCTCAAGCGGAAGATGGTAGTGCTGGATGTGGTCCAGGCTGGTATATTTTCAAAGACTATAGCCTTGTATCAGCAACAAGTCGGGGCATTATCAATCAAGTCACAGGACTTGCTCCCATTGGGATGACCTTTGGTACTTCTGGTTGTGATTATCATTCCATTGTTGAAAAGAAGCATGAACAAATTCATTTTGTTAAAGAAAATTTAGATCAGTTAGAAGTTGAATTGGCCGTAGGTAAAGGTCACTATGTTGAACAATTTGCTTCAGTAATGGGATGCCATCAAAAACCAAGTCATTTTATCAATACGATGAAGAAAAGTTATGATAAGTTATTCAACAAAAGTAGTATCAAATCCAGCGAGTTGCTTAACAATGTTAAAAATGCAATTAAGGGCCATCCTTACCTTTCAAAAGAATGCGCTCTCATTTAATTTAGTTCCTCTTATTTGCTTCTTTTTTCTTTTGGCCTCTTCACTAGAGGCCAAACTTGCTCCGAGAGAAAATATATTTAAAAAAGAAAGCATCTCTAAAAAAGAGACATGGCGCAGGCTCCTCTACTACAAACCAAGTCTTTGGGGGGGGCCTAAAAGCTTAGTTGATGCTCCCGAATTTTTTTTCGCAAAGGATGGTAAATATAATTCCCTTTCTGAGTTAAAAGCAAATATCAAGGCCTTCAAGAATCCTAAGGCCTTCCTAACAAGAGTCAATAATCAATTCCATGCTCAATGCCTTTTTCCGGCCAGGTACCAATTTCTCAAAACTCATTTCAAAGAAGAGGGGTTTATTGATCAAAACTGTCCTCAATTTAATAATTGGTTTAAAAGCTTAAATACCAAGTCCATTTCAATGGTCTACTCAAGCTCTTACGCTAATAATCCTGCCTCAATGTTCGGGCATACTATGCTTAAATTTAATCAATACCCCATCCACGACAAATCAAAAGACATGATGAACTACGCCGTCACGTTTTCTGCACAAGTTCCAGATGAGGACCTCTCTTTCGCCTTTGCCTTTAAAGGGCTCCTTGGTTTTTATAACGGTACCTTTTCACTGACTCCCTATTATACGAAAATTAATGAGTACAATAATTTGGAGTCAAGGGACCTTTGGGAATATGAATTTGACTTTAGTCAGGAAGAAGTCGACTTTTTTGTCAAACATATCTGGGAAATGTATGCGAACTCTTACCTTGATTATTACTTCACTGATGAGAACTGCTCTTCTGTTCTTTTTGAGTCTTTGGGTGTTATAAGGCCTAACCTCCTTAAGCATAAAAAAAATCTGGTATACGTCTTGCCAACTGAAATCATTAAATATTTAAATAATGAGCCAGGCCTTGTTAAAAAAAGAATTGCGAGACCAAGTCTAAGAAGGAGTCTCGTTCAAAAATACAACCGGCTGGCGTCCACAAAAAAAGATCATTTTAAAGAGTTGCTTAAAGGAGTAAAGGACTATAAGGACGAAGAGTACACGGAGTCGTTAAGTACCTTTGTAACTTACCTCAATTATCAAAAAAATAAATATAAGCACAAATTCCCCAAGAAAGATAAAATCAAATACAGAAAGGCCCTCATTGCCCTCGCTCAAAAAGATGAAATCGATTCCTTTAAACCCAATCTCACTGTCACAAAAAAAAACAGGCCCGACCTCTACCACCTTCCCTCTTATGTAGGTATAGGAGCTTTTCAAAGTGAAACCGGTGTCAAGTCTCTCATTTCCGCAAAATTTGGATACCACGACTTTTTAGACGACTCCATAGGGCCTGAGAGCTTTAATCAACTTGACCTCTTTCACTTTACAGGTCTTTATGATTTTAAAAACAAAAAATTAGAGCTGGAAAAAGCGGAACTTTATAACCTTAAATCTATTTACGATTACAATTTTCTCGACCCTCAGCTCTCCTGGTATGTTAATGGCGGAGTTTATAAAATACGAGAGCTCAATTTAAATGACCACAAATTTGAATTTAATTTAGGCGTTGGTTTTAGCAAAATTCTTGGAGAAAACAAAAACATCCTCCTCTCCTTTTTAGGCGGATTGAATATGGAGCTTAGTGAACACTTTGAAAAGGGTTATAAGGTAGGTCCCAACTTAGAGTTTCTAACAAGTTTTGACTTTAACTTTGTGAGGAGTTTTTTAAAGTACAATGTTAAGGCCGACCTTTTAAAAAAGAAAACAAAGTCTTATTATTCAACCCTCGAATTAGGCCTTTCCAAAAAATTTAAAACTCATAACCAAATCCGCTATTTTATAGAATCAAACTCCCAAAATAGAAGCTTTAAACTTGATGATTTCAGGCACTATGTCAATATCATCCATCAATTTTAATGGTTTTAAATAAATGAAAAAACTAAATGTATTTAAAATCTTATTCTTATTCTTTTTCCCTCTTCTCTTCACTTCCTGCACCCATTTTTTTTACCACCCCGACAGCTTTCTTTATTTTGACCCTAAAGTCGTCGGCTACCCCTACAAAGATATTTTCTTTAAGTCTAAAGACGGAACCAAATTACACGGATGGTATTTCAAAAACCAAAAGGGAGAGACCAAAGGAACGGTCATGCAGTTTCATGGGAATGCTCAAAATATATCATCCCATTCAGCAAGTCTCGTTTGGATGATTAAAAATGGGTACAACCTTTTTACTTTTGATTATAGAGGCTTTGGACTTTCTGAAGGGAGTCCAACTCCAAAAGGAGTTCACCAGGATGCTCTGGCCGCCCTTAACCTTGCTTACAAAACCCATCAAAAGCAAAATATTAAAACTGGAAAGTTTGTCATTATAGGGCAAAGTTTAGGAGGGGCAATTGTTTCAAGGGCGTTGAAAGACTTTAAACATAAAAAGAGCGTTGACCTTTTGGTTTTGGACTCAACATTTGCTTCCTACCAAGACGTTGCTTTTAGGGCCTTAAAGAGAAGACCTGTCACCATGATCCTTTCCCCCTTTGCCTATCTCGTTGTTTCAGATACTTATTCCCCCGAGGAGCACTTTAAAGAACTAGGGGTGAGGACACTTGTTATCCACAGTAAAAAAGATAAGATGGTGACCTTTAAAAATGGTGAAGATGTTTACGACCTTTTAAAGGCATCAAAAAATAATATAACTGACTTCTGGGTCACAGATGACCCTCATCACATTAACTTTTTTTCCATCATCAAGAAGGAAAACCAGCGTAAGTTCTTGTTTTTGCTGGATAATATTTAAAATCCCAGACGACCTACCGTTCACAAACTTTAACATTTGTGAACAAATAGCGCCCTCAAGATATCGAAACGTGTCCCAAAAAAAGGTAAAAAAAGGAGGCAAAAGCATTGCTCTAACTTATTGATTAGGGCCTAAACGACAGGAGATATTAATGAAAAAAGTTCTAATCCTCATGTTTCTTATCTTAGGAGTAAGTTGTGGGAAACAGAGTGTGGGCCCAAGTAAAAATTCAATTTCTAAAAATGAGAATTCTCCCTCCCACCAAACTCCAAG
>DKQD01000116.1:27465-29151 GCA_002474345.1 Bacteriovoracaceae bacterium UBA7317 | reverse complement strand
GATTTAAGCCTAAAAAGAGGCTACCCAAAGCTATCACGGCCCAAAGAAATAGGCTTTTTAACTTAAGCGAAATAAGAGGTGTTATTCAATTTCCAAAATACACCGCCCAGGAAAAGCTTGATCTTATCAAGCAAGTTCAAAATGTTTTACTTAACCATTACGTAAACCTTAAAGTGAAAATCGACGACTTTGGAAATAGTGTTGATCCAACGGCCGAATTAGAAAGCCTCGTGGACCAAGCAGCTGGGTTAAGTGAATCCGAACTTCATAGTAGGATCAGCAAACTCTTTTTTAAACTAAGAGACAGGCATTTAAACTACTTCCTTCCCCTTCCCTATGGTTGTTTTCAATCACACCTCCCTCTAGCTTTTACTTTTGTTAAAAATGACCAGTCTGAAGAAAAAATCATTTTAACTCATATCTATGACTTTACAAAAAGCTTGGCACTCGGTGCGTCCCATTCAAACCTAGAAAACATTAAGAAGCTTAAAGCTGGGCTAACTCTAACAAAATATAATGGCAAGCCAATTCATTTGGCCCTTAAAGACATAAACCGCTATACTTCAGGTGCAAACCCCGGGGCCCAGAGAGCAATGGCCCTTCAATACTTATCATTCCGTGGCCACAAATTTAATTTTTTCCCTGAAAAAAACCAAAACAATTTAGAGTTTATGGATAAAAATGGAAAGAAAATTAATATCAACTTACCTTGGTTAACAGAATATGTTTGTAAAGAAGAAGAAGATGGAACGCTTATTTCAACCTATAATAGGTACGCTCAAGCAGGATTACAAAAAGAAAACTCTTTAAATAAGGGAAACACCTCTCAAAATAAAATCGATTTTTCATCCACGAAAAGTGAGCAAGGCAAGTATTTAACTTACGCCACAAATTTCAACTTTGGTTATCTTAAAGTCCCAACTTTTATGCCAAATAACCCAGAGGCCTTTGATGAAGAAATGAAAGACTTTTTAAAGAAATTAAAAAATGAGGGTGTTCAACACCTAGCAATAGACGTCAGGAATAATGGAGGTGGCTATATCTACCTAGCGGAAAGGCTCGCCCAGTACCTTACAAGGGAAAAAATAGAGCTTAGCCGTTATCGATTTAAAAACACTCCCAATAACCTTCTCTTCTTTGGCTCTTCAATTTTTGAAAGTAGCTCCTACAAAACCTTCATTCCTCTTGCCAGGGACCTCCAGCATTCCGACGCCTATTACTCAGAAACATCGCCCCTCATAACGGAAGAATTAATGAGTCAATCCCATGAATTTTCATCCAGTGTTTCTTTTAAAACAATCAATATTATTGCCGATGCTAAGTGCTACTCTGCTTGCGATACCTTTGTCGCCCAAATGCAAGACCATGGGTCCGCAAAAATATGGGGAATCGGATCAAAGAGTACGGGCGCTGGCGGAGCATCAGTTAAGTCTTACTCAGACTTTTTACGCCCTGTCGTGTCTCATATTGATGGTATGACAGTGTTACCGGTTCTACCGGGAGGACAGGACATGAGGTTTTCTTTCCTTCAGGCCGTAAGAACAAATTTTAATGCAGGAATGATGATTGAAAATGATGGCGTTTATGTAGATGAAGTTATCTACCTTAACGAAAAAGAGGTCTATGATCCACTTCGTAGCATAGTTACAAGGATCATAGCGAGGCTTCAACAGTAAAAAAAGAGAA
>DKQD01000116.1:0-27092 GCA_002474345.1 Bacteriovoracaceae bacterium UBA7317 | reverse complement strand
AAAGGAAAGGATAAGGTCATAAAGAGGCCTTATCCTTTTTTACATTTAAAATTTTTAGCTTTTAACCTCTTATTTTTTTATAAGGCACCATCAGGTGGTTGACGAGAGCGGCTTCATTTAATTTTTCCTTGGAAGGCATCTGCTCTAAAAGCTCCGAAAGGTTCATATAATTTTTAAAGTCTTCATTTTTGCCGGCAACTTTTAAGAGGAACGCAATAAGCCTTGAACGGAACATAATCTTTGAGATTGTTTCATCAAACTCATTATAAAGACGCGCTTTTTTAGGAGCATTTGAAATATTCTCTTCATTTAAGTCTTTTATATCCCTTACCAAAAAGACATATTCAAGCAAGTTGGACATGAGGGTATCGAGGTCTTTTCTTTTCTCAACAAGTTTTCTATCAAACCCTTTTGGAAATGAGTAAATTACGCTAGGGCCCATACCATTTTTATGGATGAAGTTAAAGGACTCTATATACCTTGTTAAAACCAGAAAAATTTCTGAAAGTTTTTCAACTGCCCAAACCAAAATTTTCCCCATTTCATTATCTTTAGGAATAGTCGTTTCTTCCTGAATTTTTGTCAGGGCCTTTTCTAATTCCTTTAGCCTTGAGGCATCAGTTGATTTAAACTTCTTTATAAGATTAAAAATAATGGTATTGATGTCTTTTTTGGAAAGGTCTTCCGCTCCTGGTTCCATTAATTTTCCTAAAGAGGAAACCGTGTTGTTCATAAAACTGGAAAGACCAGAAACAATTTTATCTTTTCTTTCAAGAGGTAAAACTTCTATTAGAACCTTGTACTCGCGACCCATTTCCTTATACTGATTGTATTCCTCTGTGGATTCCGTGACGTCTTCTACAATAAACATTATTTTTTCAACTTTTGAATCGGCGTTAAGAAGAGGGATTGTTGTGATATCTAAAATCCTTCCCTTCAACCTGTCTTTATCTGGTTGAATAACTCGAGAGGGGAATCCATTTCTTAGATTTAAAAATGTGCTTTCGCTTTTACCAAAAATTTCCTTAAAGGATTGGAGCAACTGATTTTTACTTTTACTCCCCTCTTTAAAATGGAAATAAAGGAGGTTAAGCCCGTTTTCTCCCACGATGTCTTTTTTAAATAATATTTTTGAATAAAGAGAGACAGGGTCTAAAACAATTCCTCTTTTATCGACGCTAAAGATACCCTTATTGATACTCGAAAGCATTCCTTTAGTTTCATGGAGGCTTGCCTTGAGTTCCCTTGTTTTTTTATCAACGGTTCTTTCCAGGCCAATCCTGGCATCCTCTAAAAGATCCCCTAGCTGCTCTGATTCCTTGTAGGAATAAGCGGATTTAAGGGCAAGAATATAACTTTGAAAAAAGATAAAGCCTATAAAAGTAAAAGGTGAAATAAAGGGAGGTGGCAATAGATTTTGAGTTATTAAAGAATCATACAAAGCACCAAAAATAAGGACAATAAGACTCATTATAAGTTCTTTAGCATAAGGGGTATTTTTTAGGTATTGCCTCACCATCTCGACTAATAACCAAAGAGAAAAAACAAAAAGGCCTAATAAAACAAGATTTAAAAATATTTTTTGGGTATAAAAGCTTGGGGTTGTCAAAGTAAATAAAATCCAAAAAGGGATAAAAAACCAAAGGGACGCTTTTTTTAGAATCGAAAACTGATCTTTAAAAAGATGGTTTATATAACTCAAAAAGAGAGGGACCCCTAATGCTAAACTTAAATATTCCAAATAAGTAAAAAGGTAAAAACTAAAAACGCTTGGTTTTTCTACGATCCAGCTTCCCCATGTCCCAATACTTAAGGACCTCATAAGAACAATCAATGAAAAAAGTCCAAAATATAAAGAGGCCTTGTCTTCTTTTCTTATGGAGTAAAGAACAAGATGATAACAGCTGATAATGAAGAGGATTCCCGCCACAAAAAAGTCCCACCATTGCAAGAATGTGAAATCCCTCTTCATTTCTTTTTCTAATCCGAGGGTAGGTGGATCAACGAAAGATCCATGGCGGTAATGAAAATTACTGACGTGAAAGAAAATGAAAAACTTTCCTGTCGCTTTAATGGTCTCAACGTTTACTTTAAGTTCTGGAGTGCTCTCCTCTTTGGTTTTTCCAACCCGACCCATTTCAAAAACTTTTAAGGCCTTCCCCTCCATATTTGAAGGAAGGACAAACATTTTATACCCCGAAAAAAACAAAGGGGCCTTAAAGGCAAGAGCATCTTTCGAGCGTACTCCTTTCACCTGTAAAATATAAGTTCCATAACCAAAGCGCTTTATTTGAGGCCTTTCTTTTTTCGTCCAGGACCCGGGAACTTGAACAAAATCACCCTCACTTTGGGCTATTTTAAGATTTAATTCCTTTAACTCTTGCCAGTGAAATTTCCATTCTCCAGAAAGCTTGACGGGCCCATCCACTTTAAAGTCCCACCCACCTAAGTCAAGGACACCCTTAACGGCTTTAGGCCGGTTTTTAACATTCCCACAAGAAGTGAGAAGTATAAGAAATAAAAGAAGAATCAGTTTCATTATCATCTCAATAAAAATAATTCTGTTACTTGACTAATCGGCTTTATTAAAACGTTTTTTTAGTAGTATTTTTATTTTCAGATTTATTAAAGGCCTTCCCCAATAAAAGTATTTATAAACACCTCTCTTTTTTACATAATATTGATTAAAAAAAAACAAAGTCAATTTAGGTCTGTTAAAGGGCCTTATTTAACTTAAAAGAAATCTATAAGGTCGTATTAGATGGTTCATCAAAGCGGCTTGAGTCAGCTTGTCCTTACTTGGCATTTGCTTTAAAAGGTCTGAAAACTCTAGGTAGTTTTTGGCCTCATCGCTATTTCCAACAATATTTAAGAGGAAGGAAATAAGCCTCGTCCGATACATAATCTTTAAAATAATATCGTCAAATTGGGAATAGAGACGGGCCTTCTTAGGAGCATTTTCTATCTTCTCTTCATCCAGGTCATCAATGGTTCTTACCAAAAAGACGTATTCAAGAAGGTTTGTCATCATTCTTCCCAAGTCTTCCTTTTTTTCAACGATAGATTCATGAAAGCCAGAAGATAATTCAAACCTAACCCCACTACCAACGCCAACTTTTTTTAGCTTGTTTAGACCGTCTAAATACTTGATCAAGACCAAAAAAAGACCCGATAATTTTTCAATCATTAAAATTAAAAAATGACTCTCCTCTTCCTCTTTTTCTCTGTTTATCTCGGTTTGAATGTCTAGAATAACTAACTTAACTTCTACTAATTTAAAAGCGTCGCTTTCTTTGACTTCATTTACGAAACTTAAAATCATTTCACAAAGGGCCCTCTTTTTAAGCTCTTCACCATCAGGCCCTAAAAAAGTTATAAGGAAAGACGTTGTTTTTTCCAAGAACTGAGAAAGAGATTCTCCCAAAATATCTTTATCATCAAAAGTTAAAACTTCCCTTAAAGCGTGATAATTTGAGCGGACTTCCCTATTGAGATCATGTTCCTGCATGATTTCCGTCACATCTTCTACAATAAACATGAGCTTTTCAATTTTTGAGTCTTTACTAAAAAGGGGGACGTATTGAATGTCTAGTATGCGCCCCTTAGGCTTTTCTGAGTCCGGCTGGATCACTTGAGAGGGGAGCCCAGTGCTTAAACTTTCAAACTCTTCTTTTCTATTGCCAAAAATACCGCTGAAGGACTCAATCAAATCTTTTTTAAGAGCACTCCCCTCTTGGAAATGAAAAAAGAGGAGGTTTAGGCCATTGGTTCCCACGATATCTTTTTTAAAAAGGGTGTTTGTGTAACTTGAAACGGGGGCCAAGACAACGCCTTTTGGGTTAACGGAAAAGATGGCCTTATTAATATTTGAAAGCATCCCCTCAGTTTTATCCAGGGCGCTTCTTAAATCCTCAGTAGCTTCTTTAACTCTGTCTTCTAATTTTAAGTTTAAGGTCTGAAGCTTCTCATACATGATTCCCGCAATTCTATTTTCTTCCTCAAGCTGAAAGCTCTGCATTTCAATATCCAAGCTTAATTCTTTTTCCTTTTTAATTCGTTTCTCTAAGCTGTAATTAAACCTGTCGGCCAACCCCATGGAGAGGAGGAGGATTTCAAATATATTTCCTATGGCGACAGAGTTTCTTGTAAAAAAAATGCCTGGAAGGACCCCAAGATTGTATAAAGCGTAAGTAAACATGCCTAAAAAGGAAAAGGAAAATGCATAAAAATAATACCTCGCAGGCCTATAACCTTTTTTCATGACATAAATACTTGAAGCATAGGCCATTAAAGGAGTTACGGTATTAATTGAAGTCATTATTTTAGCCGAAAGGATAATAGGAAGAGTGAAAACTGAAAAAATAATACAAAAACCTAAAAAGATTTCAAAGATCATCAAATAATAAAAAAACTTACTCCATTTTTTTAATTTTAAGTAGCGGATCGTAAAAATGCCCAAAATAATATTTAAAAAACCAATTAAAAAATTAAGGCCTTCATTTACCATCCAGATATTATGAGAAAAAAAGTAATGCCTCCCAAAACCTTGGAGTATTGAAATAAGGATAAAAATACCTAGGACGTAAAAAACGTATAAAAGATAATTTAGACTTTGAAGCCTAAAAAATAAAAAGAGGTTATAAAGGGCCACCGCTAAAATCGCCCCTAAAAACATTCCGTAAAAATAATTTAACTCCGTTCTTTTTTGGGTGTACTCTCTTAAGGTCATAATTTTAAGGTCTAACTCACCTACTCCAGCTAAACTAAAAACCCTAATATAAATTGTCTTTCCCCACGAAGGGTCTAAATTTAAAATATGATCTTCATTATGAATATATTTTTTCTGACCAGGGTTTCTATCCCCCATTTTTATGACTTGGTATTTTCCATCCTTTAAAAAGTAAAAAAAGAGGTTATCGTGATAATTAGGGGCGACTTTTAAGACCCAACTTTTATCGGGCACCTTAACATCAAAGCGAATCCAATAAGCTGAATCCAGATAGCCAAAATTAGGAATCCTCACCTTATTTCTTTTAAATTTATCTTTCCACAAAGGGCCCTTAACATCATCAAGGGTTAATTTGGTGGTTGGGTCTTCCAATAGGTCTAAGTAAGAACCTAATTCATAAGACTCCTTGCCTGCCTCCAAAACTAAAGAGGACGGCCTGGCAATAAAGGCCCATGAAATACAAAAAAAGAAGACCAAAAACTTCATATTTCCCCAACGTAAAAGGTCAAGAACTTGTCGGTCTTCCTTGGGAAATTGTTTAAAACGCCCTCCAAATAGGCCTCCTTTATAAATAGCGAATCTTTATAAATAATTTTTTTTAAGAGGTTCTTTTTTTATTTCTGAAAACTTTTTTGATACCCGTCCAAAACCTTGACGGCGTGAAGCCCCTAACCTCCTAAAATAGCGTGGTTTATTTGGCATCAAGCTTGCCTGTTAATAAGGCAAGGAACCAAAACAAAAGGACATATGACTTATGAAAAAGACAAGAAAGATGGCCCTTATTCTTTTTTCTATCTTTACACTTTTAGGCGTTTCCTGTGCTTATGCTTTAACCCTGAGTGGCCCTCAAAAGGTCCTAAAAAATTATTTTAAGGCAGAAATAGCTAGTTTTGAAAAAGAATATCAAGAGGGTTTCGCCCTTGGCTTTATGAATAGCTGTATAAGAAGAAAAGGAAATGTTGGCGGTGAGCTTTACTGCGCGTGTTTCTTTAACGGCCTTGTTGAAAAAAAGGTCTACACGATGAAAATCGAAGACCTCTTTGAAGATATCAGTCCTTCAAAAATCATTAATTTTTACCAGTCAGAAGAAGGGCAAGCGCTCGATCAAAGCTGTAAAGAGCTTTAAAAAAAGACCACATTAAACAATTTAATTAATACCATTTTAAAAATAAAAAATAGGTTATAAGAGGACTTAATAACAATTCAAGGCCAAGTGAACCTAAAAGCACCTCGTCTTTTTAAAATTCTTATAACCTACTTTTCTCATTCACTATCCCCTACTTTAAACATTCATTAAAGAAAGTTTTCTTTTTATTGATACTTTTTGGGTCTATTTAAAAAGGTAAAAATTATGAATGACCTTCCATACGATGATAGTCCTTTTACTTATAACTCTTACAATAGTAACTCCCTCACTCTTGGTTTAGAGTTTCCGATTGGGTTTTAAATCTATAAAATTATGAATTTTTAATGTTCTTCAAGGAGTGTGCTAAGCCGCCTCTCCTATGAAGGTTCTCGTAAAGGCCTATAGCTGGCTTATAAACCAAAGAAAAAACCACTCACCAAATTCAGACATCTGGGAGCTTCGAAGGCACCGTTTAAAAAGGCTCCCTCAAATTGCCTCCCAAATAAAAAACGGGACCTATCAACTCTCTCCCGTTAGAATAATTGAAATTAAAGGCAAACAGACGTCTCTTTGGACCTCGTCAGACTCCCTTGTCCTAAAAGCCATCACGTTGAAATTAGAAAAAAAGCTAAAACCCCAAATCTCAAAAAGCTGCACCCACCTTAAAGGGCACGGGGGAGCGAAGTTTGCCATTAGGGAATGCTTAAAAAAGATGAGGGATTATAAATACGTCATGAAAAGTGATGTCAAAAGCTACTACTCTTCCATTGACCACACAATCCTTTATAACCAGTTTTGCGAACTCGTCCGTGAACCCTACTTAAGGCGGATCGTCTGGCAGTACTTAAAAAGGACCGTTGAGTGGGGAGGGACGTACAAAGACATCGAGCGGGGGATCTCCCTAGGCTGCCCCCTCTCCCCTTTAATGGCAGCACTTTATTTAAAAACACTAGATGAAGTGATGGATCGGATGCAGGAAAAGCTCGCGGTTTATTACACGCGGTTTATGGATGATTGGGTGGTGATGACTGATTCCAGGCATAAGCTAAGGCGGGTGGTGAAAACCGTCAATCAGGTCCTAAACAAATTAAAGGTAGAAAAGCACCCCGATAAAACCTATATCGGGAGGATAAAAGATAATGGGTTTAAGTTTTTGGGTTATATCCTCCGTCCTGAAGTTAAGGAAGTTAAGGAAATCAAAGTCAATGAAGTCAAGGAAGGAAAGAGGAAACACAAACGCTTAGAACCCGCCCCAGACACCCTTAAAAGATGCCAAGATAAATTGATCCGGCTTTATGAGCGAGGTGAGCAAAAGTCCGCTGGCAATTATCTTAAGAGTTGGGTGAGCTGGGTTAAGGGAGGAGTTCCAGAAATGGACTTTGGCCCTTACGACATTTTAAGAGGAAAAGGACAAAAGGCAGAGCACGGGGGCAAAAAAGTTGGCGGCGGACCAAGCAGGACTCAAGGGCAAGGGCAAAGGCAAAGACTAAAGAAACCCCACGTTCATGCATGTTGCTTAGTCACAAACGATGAAAGATGCAGAAACAAAAAAGCCCTGGAGGCTCACTCCAGGGATTTGTATGTTTTTAGTCGAATCGGTGTAACTTAGGTTTATAGTTGTTAAGTTACACCATTAGCTTTGATGTGACCTAGATCGGTTCCTTTTCGCTTACTGACACACCCCATCTGCGGCGTGATCGTTGCAGTAAGTGCTCCCAGTCTTATTCCAGGACTCAAACTCGGTCGTTTCCATAATCGTAAGCTTCTCACCTACCAGGGCTAGCGTATCCGCGGTGAGATTACCGGTTCCCGTGGTAAGCTTGTACTGTGCCGAACCTTCGTACTTCCATGAAGTAGTCCCTACCTTCATACTGCCTAATACCGCTCCGGCTGTAGACAACGCGACACACGCTGCGCCGCTTTCACAATCCTTAAACCCTGCCCAGACCATCGCGGATCCCCCAAATTTTACCGCCCCCGTAAGTATCGTCGTATCCATATTCTCCCAGGCCTGCTTAGAGATGTTTGATGCCACACTCTTCATATGACCGCCCCAACTTCCTGTGGCCGGCGCATCTATGGCGTCGACCAGACCGTCGGCTCCACCACCTGCAAACTTCGTCGCTATCCAATTGACCCCTTTCCCCCATTTACTGGTAGAGGCGGCAGTATTATTAGCGAGCGCTTGAAATCCCTGGCCCCCTAGTTTAAAAAGACCACCGGCACCGATACTTATAGCACCACCGATAACACCATTATTGAGAACATAGTTCCCCCACTCTGCCCAATCGAAGGATGTTCGTCGCCCCGTCGCTATCTGACCACCTTGAACAATGGCACCGGTTACCATGGCACCACCGACACCTATGGCGAAGCCGACAGCGGAGGTTATCGCAAAAGCTGTCCACGTCCCGGCGAGTGCGGCTGAAGTTGTACCACTCGCTGCTGCCCAGGAAGCGACGGCTGCATTACCGGCTCCCCCTGTAGCGACGGCAAGGGCCGCACCTATAACACAACCTAAGACAAAGAATCCCCAAGTGGCGGCATCCCACTCCCAGAACTTGGCCGTACCGGAGATACTCGCTGCCATCGCAAACCCTGTTGCAAGACCGGCGACGACAAGACCGATAATGAGACCTATCGTAAACACGAATCCACCAGTTGGGTCGTAGTTTGAGGCCGGGTCAGTTGCGTATCTATAAGATGACGGGTACTGGGCCTCGGGGTCGACGTTCATAAAGCGGTTTATGTCTTGATCAAAGAGCCTCTTTCCGTGAAAGACGATACCATCTTGATCTTGAGCTAATTCTTTACCAAAACCTTTGGCGGCGAAGTTGTCTTTCGCCCCGTCTTGTTTGTAGGCAAGTTTTCCGAAGATATCGTAAGACACACGCCCTTTCATTTTTCCAGTTCCATCGGACGTTGCCTGGGTACCACCTATATAGCCTTTATGGAAATAGGTTTCACCCACTTCGAGTTGGGCCTTCCCGTTTGACCCTGGATCGAGGGTGATGGCGGAGACCGGAAGGGTCGTCGTGACCGTAAAGAAAAGGACGATCATGGGGTAATGCCACCATTTGACTTTCCCCTGTGCGCGCCTTCTAAAGATGTTTATAAGCATGGCAAGCATCAGTCCTATAGAAAAGACAAAGCTCGTTCCAATTAAAAGTTCGTTAACTATATTGTCTCTTGTAAGAAGCTCACCAATTTTATTTTTCAAAAATCCGTAAGCGCCTGTTAAGGTCGTGGGGTCAAACATCCCCGCTTGAAGTTTGAAGCTATTGTGGCGGATAGAATTGGCGGCCAAATTAGGCGCCCCATTTCTTGTCACGGCCATAATTCTTTTTCCAAAGGCCGTCACATCAAAACTATGGGTCAACTTGCCGTTTCTTTCAACAAACTTAATCCCTTCAACCATCGTTGTTTTAGTGCCATCAGGATCAATTCTTGTTCGGCCATCTAGGATTGTGTCGCCATTAGGCCCTTTGATTTTTGTCAAAGTCCCATTCGTGTACTCAAATGTTGTGGTCTTACCACCTTTTCTTTTAGAAATGACATTTCCAGCGTTATCATACCTATAAAAAATGTCCTTCCCACCAACTTTTGCCCCCCACGTACGGTTCCCCACAGTATCTAATATATAAGTATCATTCCCCATGCTAATCATGTTGGAGTTTTTATCGTAACCATAATTTTGGTTTTTACCCCTATAGACGGAAGAAGACATTCGACCTTGTTGATCGTAAGTAAATTCCCTTACATCTGTCATATCGAGTCTTTCAACTTTGGTAATTTTACTATTTGACTCATGATAAGTTATTGCCTCACCATGAACGACCCTCCAATCCTTACTATAAGTCCTGTGCCTCTTAAGCCTCCCGAGGCTATCAAACTCATTAAATTTTTGGAGACCGTTTCCAAACTCAACGTGTCCAGCTTTTCCTGTATGATCAAAAGTTTTGACTTTATAAACGAGGTTGCCATTAAGGTACACACTATCTTGCTGGCCTCTTGTAAAGCCATAGCTTATCTTGTCACCCGTTGGAAGAACTTGAGTTCCATCCGCTTCAACCGTTGAAGTGAAAACCCTAACCCCTGCTATCGCCTTATTTTCCGGGAGGACAAAAACGTTGGTCGTCACGTCTCCATCACGGTTATAGTCATAAGTCCTAATGGCCCCATCAGGATAGAGGACTTTCGTTAACTTCCCTGTTTTTAAACCACCACCTTGGTCGTATTTATTTTCTGTGGTTCCTAGATTATTAGTGACTTTTGTAACCCTTCCTAACTTATCGTACCACATCCTCGTTTCATCACCGTTAGCGTCTCGGGTCAGCTTCACCTTACCGGAATTTTTCCAATACTCAGCTTCGGTGCAGCCTGCGTCTGGTTTACAGGTTTTAGTCACCTGACCTACTTGGTTTCTCGTAATCGTTGTGACGCCACCTTTCGGGTCCGTTTTCTTTATTAAGGCATTGGCATGATCGTATTCGTAAACCATCGCCGTGGACTCATCCCCATCTGTATATTTTCGAAGGAGTTTACCGTTAACGGTTTTCTCTTTTGTCACCGTACGGCGGCCCCCGCCATCACTACTTGGACTTGGGTAACTTTCAATCGTCGTTAAACCATAATCATCATAAGTGTAAGTAACGTCTACGTTTGTCCTCGGGTTCCAACTCCTTTTAATCCTTGGTGAGCCAGGATAGAATTCAAACTTCACCTGATTAACATCCGCTTTACCGTCAATCGAATGAGGGTCGAATTTTTCTATCACTTGCCCCGCGGAATTATACTTCACGGTCCACGTTTTTGTTTCTCCAATTTTCCGCCCACTTTTTTCGGTTTTAATTTTGTTTCCGACAACGTCAATGTACTCAAATTCAAAGAGGTTTGAACCTTTTCCTCCTCTGACTGCATTAACTTTGAGCGTATCCCACGAACTCCTGATCCAGTTTTTGACCAATAAGACCCCATCTTTTTTATTTAAAGGCTTTTTGTAGGCAATTGCCCGCAACTTATAGAGGTCGGACTCGTCTTCCATAGGGACATTCGGATCTCTGTGCGCTCCCCACATTTCAGTTGTTCTACCAAAGCTGTCTACGACCACCTTACTTATGGTCCCAGTTGTGGAGATCTTAGTCGCCACCTGGCCTGTGTGGTGGTAAGTCCTAAGTTCACAATGGTTATATTCGTTACACGTTTTTGTGTTAAACATGTGGCCGTATTTACCATTATCGAGCTCATAGGTTGTTCTAGCACCATTAGGCTCTATCATTTTTAGAAGGCCGCCATCTCTATCCCAGGAATATTGTGTAGTGTTCTTTTGACTATTAGGAAGGAGGACCTCTTCACTTGTCACCTCTCCATAGCTATTGTAGGTAAGTCTTTTAGCGCTAATGGAATCACCTAACTCATTACCAAAGTAACAACCCTCTCCGGCCTTATTGGTTCTTTCTTCTGTCGGAAGGTAAATAAGCCATCTGTCCTCGTCTACGAGAAATTGGTTGCATTTAACATAACCCTTATCACCACCAATTTCTGTTGGTATGACTTCAATTTTATAATTAAGTCCTGATTTGCCATAATACGATTTGGTTCTGTTGGTTTCAGCTATACTTCCTTCCCAGCCATTATAACTTATATGTTCGGCCTGCCTTATCTCATGGAGGTTATCCGTAATCCAAGAGTCATTTGAGCCACTAGAATAATCATTATCTTGGGAAGCATTGGTGTGAGTATATTGTTCCGAAGCCGATACATTGCCATCGGCGTCTCTCACATACCTCCACTTAGGCTTTCTTGATTTTGGAAAAGGTTGGAGGAATTTCTCCTCAACATGGGCGCCTGTTTCAACATTTTTTGAGACAAAAATCTCAAACCCTTCTGAACCGAGCCCATTAACGTTATTACTCATGTTTTGATAGAAGTATTCAGTTTCGACATCCGTTCCGGCAGAATTAGAGAGCGTGGTCTTTTTAACGATCGGTTCACTCCCCACGTTGCCACTTTGAGGGTACTTATAAGTTTTTGTCGATTGGTAATGAGGGACGTCCTTTCCACCAAGTTGACCTGTTGCCTTTCTAAGTCCTTTTTCTCCATGAATGATTGTGGCATACTCTATGTCTAGAGGCTCTCCATAACCATCTGTTACTTTCACTATCTTATCAGCGGGAATCCCTCTCTCCGCATCGGCATTTTGGTTAATAACAACATTGGCCCAATTATTTGCGTATCCAATAAGATCAGGGAGTCCATCTCCGTTAACATCCGCAAACATTCTAGGGTTATTCTCCCCTGTCCAATTGTTTTTACCCGTCATAATCCCGCTAGAACTAACCGAATGCAAAGGACCAAAACCCGTTCCGGTAGCGTATCGAACAACAATATGTCCATCATTACTAAAACCAATGAGGTCTGCCATACCATCGCCATTTAGGTCTTGAGCAAACCTTGGCTCATTTCCTTCATCCCATTCTTTGGCAGCGAAATCTTTTGAATCCCAAAACCACTTAAAAGACGACCCAGTACTAACATAGACCATAGTTTTCTGTTCACCAAAGGCGATAATGTCCATCAGCCCATCACCATTAACGTCACTCATGATCCTTTTATGGCGGTGAAGTTTCCATCCATCACTAGACCCCATTCCACTATGCCAATTTCTGCCATCTAAAAAGTCTTGTCCTGTGTTAACGGCGACTGAAACATTTTTACTAGCGAACCCAATAATGTCTGCTAGACCGTCTCCTGTCACATCACCCGTCATCCGAGGATGTTTATCTGAGTTCCATCCACCTTTACCTTTTGTCATTTGGCTTAACCAATTTGAACCATAGCCAAGTCGTGCCTTATCTTTATTGTTCCCTTTAAGCTCTCCCAAGTGAACAACGACATTATTATGGGCAAAACCCAACATGTCTTTAATACCGTCACCGTTAAAATCACCCAACATTCGAGGGTAGTTAGTGCCCCATTGCTCTTTGCCTAGATCTTTTACGCTCTGTTTGCTGTGTACGTCCCCTCTATAGACAAAATCGCCTAACATACCCCATGACGTTTTGTTGTTTAGATGAACACTTTCACTCCTTTCCTCATTTTCAATAAAGCTAGGTTCTTCAAATCCATTCACTCCTCCTCTAACAACCATAACTCTATGGTTAGTGAAATGTTTTGAAACAGCACTGAAATAAATAAGGTCCATCTTTCCATCATTGTTATGGTCCCCAGGAAGAATCAGGCTAGAGGGGGCCTCACTATCGTTTTTCATGCAAACGCATTTTTTAGGGCCGAATTTTCTTTGGCCGTTAGAGAATTGATTTAAACTACTACAGGCCATATCGACGCCATCATTGGCCTTATTTTTTTCAAACGGACCACATTCGCTCCGACTACCCTTATCTCTTTCAACCCAAACAAGGTCAGCAAGGCCGTCTCCATTGACATCTCCCACGACCTTCGAACTCAGTGATTCAAATTTGATTTCTGGTGAAGCTTTATCTAAATGGTATTCTTTATCGTTTTGACTAAAGGCCTTTAGCGGGTTGACCCCTTCGGAGTAATCAAACTCAGTTGCTGGAAGACATTTCCCGTTAGTCATTCCATCACAAAGCTGAACCGAGGTAAGAAGGCTTCTTCTTGTCGTCTTACTTTTTTTATATTTGAGGTGCCATCTATTAGTCACAAGCCAATCACTCGTCCCACTTCGGTGATGGGCCTCAATTGTTTTAAGACGCTTATAACTTTTAAACTCATAACCACCTGAATAGGATTTCTTTTTGTCGGGGCGGTCATCATAATAGAAGTGAACTCTTCGGCTGGCCTCACGGCCTGTCTTTGGATTAGAAACGTAATTAACAGAAGCTAGAAGGGTTTCTTTATCGTATTCATTTGTCCATTGATACTCTAATCTGTTTCCTTTCTTATCCTCTGTGTACTCAGGAAAAAAGGTTCTTTTATCATGGTGAGAATAATTGGAAAAAGCCGTCACTTTCCCCGTTGAATCGTAAACTTTAATTATACAATATTCATGATTGGCGCTAAGGCAATTGACCATCCACTTTCCATAGTTAGCGCTAGTGATTTTGGCCTTAACCCAGCGGTCATGAATGGATCTATATTCGGCCCCCTTCTTTCCGTGATCCCCTGATTTAAGCTTAAGCCTGACACCATTAAAGCAAAGCTGATCATAAGGTCTTAATTCCATACCCTTATTAACACCTGCCTTGAAGTCAAACTTAAGACCTTTCTTGTTTTTAATATAATATTTTCTCCCTTTCTCAACTACTTTGGTCTTGGCCTCTCTATTATAAGTTTCGACACCATCGACTGTTGCGTTAGTACCACAGCGTGACAGTGATGGTATCCCCCCCAAGCTCCATCCAACGCCATAAACTCCATTTTGCCCATCCGACTGGTAATGAAGCGAGAGGCCGGGGCTTAGACCCTTAAAGCCTTTTGCGACTGTGATGGGTATATTGTATTCGGCCGACCCACTTTTCTTACTGATAGAAAATTTACCTGTGAGCCGCCCGTGGGCCTTAGGAGAAATGGGTTCTTGCTTATCATCTGTATAAGTTAAAGGGGCCAGATCCTCAAATTTACCCGCTTTCTTACTCTTCTCTTGCTTTTGTTCCCGTTCCCTTTGCTCCCTGTCTGCTTTCTCTTGTGCAGTTTCACCACCACCACCAGAGTAGACGCTGCCAGAGAGGGCAAGTGCTATAACTGCTAACCAAAGGTAAATTTTTTTCCAAAAGCTTTTCATAATGACCCCAATATGAAATTGACAAAAATTAAATATTTTCTTTTGTTAAGTTTTCTACATTCCATTATAAGAGGGTTAGACTTTTCTTAGTTTGATTTTATTAATTGTCACTTGGGAAATAGAAGGTGCAGAGTAAGGCGGTGTAATCATTTCTTTTTTTTATCAATTTTTATTTTTTGGTCCTTTTAAAAGTCTCTAAGATTTATTTAAATTTCAATAAAATTTCTATGGGTGCAAACAATTATTGTACGCATCCCTGACAAAGTCCTAACAAAAAGGCTCCAGAAGGGGCCTTTAAAGAAACATTATTTGTTAACTAAATTTAGTTTTTTAGTTGGAGGCAATCAGAGGTTCTCTTAGTTTTTTATACATGCGACCGTTAATCGTCCTCATAAGCCAGGTCTCTTTTTTAGCGGTACCATTCCAATTATAACTAACTGTGAAGGCCTCAACCTTAAGCGCTTCATCGCCTCGGAGGGCAAGAAAGCTGTCTCCTCGAACGACCTTCATTTTATTATCTTGATTAAAGCCAAGGTTACTAAAAAACTTAAAGACTTTTGGGACAAGTTCAGAATGTTCTCCCTCTGAAGAAAGAACGAACTTTTTAGGTACGTTTTCCGGAACAAGAACAGACCCTCCATGAACTTCAACGACTATTCTTCCTTGGTAAATAGGGTATTTCTCATATTTACCTGTGGCCTTTTTTGAAAGGTCCAAGGTCTTTTCACTTAAGGTTTTATCCTGAAGAAGCATTTCATTTCCCTTATAGTCAGGAATCAACTCCCCTTCTTTTACAACTTGAACAATGGCCTTCTTTTTTTCAGGCCTTATATCTCTTGCCTGTTCCCGGCCTATATCACTACTAGCGATTTTTCTACTAGGCTCATCTTTTAAGGCCCTAAAGGTGAAAAGACCAATAAAGACAACGACAAGGGAAAGCGCCACGACTCTTAAATTAAGCATATTCAAACTCCCAAAAAGTAGAATAATGAGTTCTTTTCACTTATTTTACGTTTGAATAATATTTGACTCAAGCTTAACATTAAGAGTTTTTCACATTTTAAAATAATTTTAAAAATATCAATAGTTTCTATGACATTAAACTTTATCGTTAAGTTATCGAAAAGCCATTGAGTGGAGGATCTAACTATGCAAAAAAAGGGAAGCTTAAACACAGGAAAAATTTTATTTGGAGGATTTTCTCTCTTTTTTATACTCATCAGCTTTATCCTCTATAAAATAAGTTTTCGAGGAATTAACATACAAGAGAAATTATGGATGGAAATAAAAGCCACTTATGAAGACTCTAAAGTGGTTTCAAGGGCCTCAGCAAGGGGTGGTTACGGACCACAGAAAAGCTCAACCTTTCTTTTAAAAATGAAGGGAGGAAAACTCGTGGGTCTCAGTGATTTTTATTTTAAACATTTTGATATAAATTCTTTCAAGCGGGAAGTGGTCCCTGGTGATGTCCTTTATATAACGATTCAAAAAAATCAGGTCAATAAAAAGGTTTTACAATTAGGTGGTCTTCGGACAAAGGAAAAGGTCTATTTTGATCTAGAAAAAATGAAAGAGGCGGGGGAAGGAAGTCAATTTATTTTAAAAATCATCTTTTACATCTCTTTAGTAGTCACATTGTTTTGGCTTACCTTAACGTTCAAAATTTTTATGAAAAAAGAAGCATCACTTTCAAAAAAATTAACTGAGAAAGATTAATTCTTTAACCATAAATTTATTTAAAAATTTAATCTAGTAGTGAATGAATTTTATGAACTCTAAAAAACCTCCATTTTGTTCAATAAAAATGAAATAAAAAACCGACAAGGATTTAACTAATTTATTTTTTAACAAAGTATGTTTTTCATGTAGAATAAATTTTGAAAACATAACAGGAGTTTCCAATGAAAATTGTTTTAGGTGTTTTAGTGGGCGTCCTTGTTGTTTTAGGTGGTATTAACCTAACAAAAAAAGATGACGGCGGAACAAACAATCAAGAGGCCAGTGTAGAGGCACCTGAGGAAACGACGGAAAAAAAATCATCTGAAACAGCTTCAAGCCCTCTCGAGGAAGAAGGAGCAGCTTCAGAACCGGTTCAGGAAGAAACCGTCTTTGAAACGGGAAAACCACAAGACGAAGTTCCCACTGGTGATAAGGGTTATTTAGCTAACTTTACTTTAGATAGACCTTTTGGCCTTAAAAAAGATGATAGATTCTTTATTGATGCCAAAGGAAACCCTTTAAAAGACATTCCCGCAGGAACTCGTATTATAGGTGGTAAGCCTGTTGCTGATTGGGATCAAAAACTCCTTAACATTTTAAAAACAGCTCCAGCTTTTTCTAGAGGAGATATCTCTATTACTAAACTTGATAAAAAGTTCATTATTGTTAACGGTAAAACGGGCTTTCCCGTTGAGACGGCCGATATTAAATTTACAGCACCAGATGGTGCAAAAATGAGCTACAATGCTTTTGTCAATGGGGCCAATGGCGAAATGATGCTCTTTTTTAATACAAAAAGAAATGGTGTGCTCATCCATCCAGACTCTGTTGACCTAAGTAAAAAATAAAAAAAATCATTGGAATATTTGAAGGGGAGCTTTTTAATCTTTAAAGCTCTCCTTATTCTCTTTCTATTTGGTAATGCCTTCCTTCTTCAAAATCTTGGTTAATGATTTCATTTTCCCCTGTAGACCAAATGACCTCAACCTTCTTGACCTTATTATTGGTCCCAAGACCAAAATAGGCCCAAGGTCTGTCAAAGGAAAGGAACCCTCCTCCCATTTTTACTTCCCTAATTTGCCGTTTTTCACCATCTTTCCCATAATGGATAATGACCCTATTTCCAATTCCATCACGGTTCCCCTTGTGGTCAATAAAGGAAAAAGAGATCGAGTTGCCCTTTTTAAGGTTGTTTTTAAAAAGTCTTAAGGGAGCGTAGCTTCCCGTTGAGAGGATATCTAAGTCACCATCGAGATCGTAATCAATATAGGTATAGGAATGGGTGTGGATAAAGTCTTCTAGCCCAAATTCCTTTTCCTTTTGAAGAAAAGTTTTTCCATTTTGGTTATGAAAAAAGACATTGGTGCTCATTTCATCGTTGTAAAGAAAGCCATTTCCTACATAAAGGTCCTGCCATTCATCATTATCGAGATCGGCAAACTTTGAATTCCAGCTCCAAAAGCTATTTATCACGCCAAACTTTTTCGTTTGATCAACAAAGGCCCCCAACCCATTGTTCATTAAAAGGAGGTTACTCATCCCCTTTTGAGGTAGGTCTTCCTTATCAAAGTTTCTGTCTGTTACTGTTTGGTCTTGAATTTTTTTAAGATCAAAAAGGCGCTGGCAAAAAATTCTTGCCTCTTTTAAAGAGGTCGGTATCTTATCACAATTTTTTGTATCTTGAGATTCAGTCATTATTCCAATCATCATACTAAAAAGGCAGTTTTTATTGGTCTCTCCTTTGTATTGAGAGCATTTTTCAATATCCCTTTTTCTTGAAACCCTTCTTATGGAAAAATGATTTTGGCATTTTGATTTAGCAAATTTATTTTTTATAGAATCACAATAATTATCATCCTTTTTATTTCCAACAAAGGCCATCTCGGCTGAAAAGAGGTCAAGGTGAAGATCATTATTGATATCAGCACTATCAAAACTCATGGTGAACTTTGAAATAAGGGGAATTATTTTATCTGACTTTTTAATTTTTTGAAACTTTCCTTTATCCTTTCCTAAATAGAGGCCATCCGGAATAGAAAAGTCATTGCCTGTAAAAAGGTCAACTTTTCCATCCTGGTTTATATCAGTTAAAAGGGTACTAAGAGTCTCTCCCTTAAGATTATCCTTAAAATGACTTCTTTTAAAAATTTTTCCTTTAGTTCCAGTATTCAAAAAAATTCTGTTCACACTAGTTTCAACTTTAAGTCGTCTAAAATTATAGGCACCGTAGGACCAGTTACCTTGAACAAAATCAATATCTCCATCTCTATCGATGTCTGAGAAAGCGCCACTCATGGTAAGAATCACATTGTCTGGGTCAGACAGATCAAGCCCCTCTTCTTCAAAAATCCCCTTTTGGTTTAAATAAAAGTGGTTCAGCCCTCCATAAGAGCTTATATAAAGGTCTTTCCAACCATCATTATTGATATCAACTAAAGTGGTCAAAAAGGGAATCCCTTTAGTTTTTGGGTTAAAAGGAACTCTTTGAAACCGCCCGTTTCCTAAATTCTGATAAAGCTGAACTCCTGTTTCTGTTGCAACGGCAATATCAGGCCAAAGGTCATTGTTAAAATCGCCAGATGATATCCCCTTTCCGTATTTAAAAGGTTCAAAATTTTCTAAAATGGAAAAACCATAGGAATAACTAAGCCCAATTTCCGGGCCTTCAATTTTTTGAAATAGGGTTGAAAAGGCATTTCCTTTTGATCTTTCAAAATAGGGAAATGATTGAATTGTGAGATTTTTAGACTTATAAAAAGGACTTAACTTTAAAGATTTTGCTTTTTTAAGTTTTTCACCTTTAAAAGAAGACCTCTTTTCCTTTTTCTCAAGCTTTTTTAAATGGGTGTCCACAAAAAGAGTGGAAAGCCCACCTCTTAAACCCATCTTAATTTTAAAGTCTTTATAGACTTTGTGACATTCTTTATTATCATCCCCTTTTAATAATGAACATTTTTCTAGATTACCTAAGGCAGCATGCATAAACATTGTATTTTTAAAGCAATTCTTTCTTTCTTTAGGGTATTTTATAAAAGAGCAAACCTCTTCTTTAATTTTATTCTTTTTAAAATTATTAATTGCATTTAGTTCGCACTGCCTTTCGGGAACAAATCCTTTAGCTTCATTGCTACTACAATTATTTAACATTTCAAAAGTAAAATTTTCCCGATAAGCGATCTCTTCCTGACAATAGCTTTTTATTTTTGCGTCAGGAACTAAAGAGCAGAGGTCCTCTTTTGATTCTATCCCTTTCCTTTCATATAAATGAACAGAAACCGCTTTAAGACATTTTGAGGGCTTTTTAAATCTTTTACACTTTTTAACAGGGTCTCCGCCCTCAATAAAAAGGTTCCTCAATAACGTCGTTTCACAAAAATCCAATATATGCTTCTTTTTAAAATTTTCTTCACAAAAAGAAAAAGGCCCTCCCTTTTTAGCAACCTCAGAAAATTCTTTTACTTTCAAACACCTCATTTTAAGTTTATTGTCTTTAACCCTTTCACAGCCTAAAGAAACCCGGGGGTAAGCGGAAAAGAAAAAGAGTTCATCAATACACAAGTCTTGCCCTTCTTTACTTTTGTAGAGAAGGCATCTTTTAAAGCCAAAGTTACCTTTTATTGAAAGGTCCTGTATTCTTTGATTATTATCGAGGCATTTTCTAACATCTTCTTTTTGTAAACATAACTCAATGTCTCCTCCCTTAGAGAGGAGGTGGTCGACCATTATTGATTGGCACTCTTTTATGAGTTTTTCTTTTTTTAGTTTTTTACAAAAGGAGGGGTCCTTTTTGAGAGAAACTTCCCTATAAATTGTTAACTTTTTAAGGCAACTCTTTTTTTCTTTGGGTTCATTACTATAGCAAAAGCCTGGTTCAAACTTTCCTGCCAATATAAAATGGGGAAGTAATCTTTTGAGGCATTGATTCTTTTTATCTTGAGTCCTAACTTTTCCCACAAGGCAGTAAAAGTAATTCATCTTAGCTTTGGCCTCATTGAAAATATTATTTTCAATACACTCATCTTTTTGAGTCTGGCCATCATAAAGGGAACAGGTCTTTAAAACCAAACCATAAAACTGATCTCCTTTAAGAGATCCTTTTTTTTGGGCGTTTTTTTCAAGTTCTTTTATATTTTTATTTAAAATAGCGAGGTCTCTTCGTTCTGTATAAAGGTGTTTTAAAGAGACCGTGTAGCCCGCTAGAATTCCAACCACCATGGTAGAAACAAAAACTCCAAAGGCGAGCTTTTTAGAAAGAGTTTGATAAATGA
Source organism: Bacteriovoracaceae bacterium UBA7317 (assembly GCA_002474345.1). GTDB lineage: Bacteria > Bdellovibrionota > Bacteriovoracia > Bacteriovoracales > Bacteriovoracaceae > UBA7317. The sequence continues at coordinate 6,486 of DKQD01000116.1, read as the reverse complement.
TAAAGAACGGATAAATACTAAAAATGCCCAGACAAAAATTAAAAGTAAGAGCAGGCCCAATGCCAAGACCTGACTTCAATAGAACAAAGGAGAAAACCAAATCAAAAGCAATGGGAACGGGAAGAAAGGTTCCAATAAGAGCAATTAAAAAATAAAGGGGAAAACTATCTTTAGGGCTTTGAAGAAAGCTAAGGTCAAAAATTTCAACAACCGCCAGGCCCAAAATCCCCGCTAAAAACATAATGGGGACCGTTTCCCAAAGAATGTAGAGGAGGTTTTTAAAAAAGCCTTTAAAGGATTCTTTGATGGCCGTCGCCCAGTTTTCTTTGGGAACAATTTCTATTGGGCAGAACTCCTCAGGAACCTTGATATCGTTTGAAAAGGCCTTTGTTAAAATGGGCGTCACAACCAAAATAAAAAAAACGCTAAAGAGGACTTTAATGATAGCGAAATCAAGCGGAAAAAGACTAAAAAGCATTGTTAACACAATAATATTTAGGCTTGGTGACGAGTGGATGGTCGCTAAAATAGTTTCTGGTTTTTCTCCAGTTTTATACATCCCCTGGCCTATGGGGGCAACGCAATTCGCGCACACTCCTAAAGGTGCCCCTAAGAGCATCCCCACCAGAGAGTGGATGAAACGGTTTTTAGTTTTGGGTCTTTTGGGCACATTTTGAAGAAGGGTTAAAAACAAAGTGGCAAATAAAACGCCAAAGATCATGCCGTTTTTATTGGTTGCACACCAATTAATAAAGGAGTAAGCGATTTTTTTAAAAAGCGGGTCTTTATCATGGATGGGGTAAACCACATCAAAGCTTAAGGCCTCATTAATTTTGAGCCTACCACTCATTTGCTCTTTTTCATTAAGCTGGGGGTAACGGCTTTGCGTCCAGAAAATCAGCGTAAAAATAATGAGGAGGACCCCTAAAAAAAGAGGTCTTTTATGCTTAAAACCCATGAAAACTTGTCGGTCTTTTGAGGTATTATTTAACACCCTGATTAAAAAGAAAGACTCGATTAAAATTTATTTATGTCCTTAAAAATTATTGTCAAAGACTTCCTTAAAGATAAGAGAAAACCCCTCGCCTTAGGCCTCGTTCTATTAATTGCGTTTAGTTTTTGGTCCATGAGCCGCTACCCCCAACTGGATGACAAAAGTGCTATGGGTGGAAGGGCCTTCATTGAAGGGCTGGCGTTTTCTGAAGACGTTGTTTTTCCCATTTTAGAAGAAGACACTCTACCCCAGCGCCTATTTTTTCACTTTGTAAACTGGTCAAACACCAATAAAAGGGGAATGATCTTTGGCCTTCTTTTGGCAGGTGCCCTTTTGACTTTTTTAAGTTATTTCGAGAAAAAACGGTCTGGTGACCCCGTCAAAAACATTTTAAAAGGCATGATGATTGGAGTCCCCCTTGGAGTTTGTGTCAACTGCGCCACTCCCATAACCCAAGGAATGATAAAGGCGGGCATTCGGGTGGAAACCGCCTTAGCAACTCTTATTAGTTCTCCTACATTAAACATTATTGTCTTTTCCATGCTTTTTACCCTTCTTCCTTTCCATTTCGCCGTTTTAAAAATTGTGTTAACTCTTCTCTTTATTCTTTGGGTGATTCCCTTTTTCACAAAAGAGGAAACAAGCCAAGGCCAAAAAGAGACGGCCTTTACCTCTTTAACTGAAACTATTTGCGCCCCCACATTTGCCAAACAAGACCCCTTCTTTCCCTCTTTAAAAGAAGTGCTTTTAGGTTTTGTTAAAAACACTTTTGAAATATGTAAAACCACCGTTCCTTTTATGATTTTGGCAGGATTTTTTGGAGCGGCCATGATTGAGTTTGTCCCCCTTAACTTTTTAAAGGGTTTAGAAGTCAATATTCTCTCCCTCTTTTTAACCGCTTTCGTAGCAACTTTTGTCCCCATTCCCATCGCCTTCGATATAATCTTAGTCTCAGTCCTTCTTCAGGCAGGCCTTGCTCCAGAATTTGGCATGGTGCTTCTATTTTGTTTGGGAACTTTTAGCGTTTACCCTTATTTAATTCTTGGTAGATCACTAAGGTGGAGGGCCTCTAATGTCCTCTTTTTTAGCGTCTTAATTATGGGTTTTTTAGGGGGAGTTTTTATCAAATACTATAACCCCTATATGAAACAAAAGTTTTTAGAAGATTTTAAAAAGCTTAAGGTTGAAGAGAAAAAGGAAAAACCTATTAAGCTTTCTAATCGAAACAAAGAAAACACAGAAAATACAGAAGAAATAAAAGGCATTGACCTTTCATTTCATATTGATAAGGAAGGACTTAAAAAAAGAGAGCTTTCCTGGGAAGATGTGACTGACCTAAAAAGAGAAGGGCTTCAAATAAAAAAAGCAGCATACCTTAAAAAGGAACAAAAAAGTGGAAAAAAGAATTTGGCCCAGGTCCTTTACAAAAAAAACATATTTCAAACAGACTTTGTTAACGAAAGAGGCTTTGTCACAACAACGGCGGCAGTTCATTTAAATAATGACGACTTTCCTGAAATGATGGTTATTGGTCCTAGAAAAGCTTTGTTTTATACCTATCATAAAACTGAACTTAAAAAGGTTGGCGAAATAAAGCTTGGAAAGATTGCTGCTCCAGAAGACACCATTTTTCCCGTGGACCTAGATAATGATGGAGACACAGATTTTTTAACAAATAATGAAAAAAAGTTTGTTCTTTACGAAAATCAAAATCTAAAATTTAAAAAAAGGGATCTTTCAGACCTTCACTACACCATGACCATCAGCTCAAGCTTTGGTTATCTAAACGATGATGACCTTATGGACATCGTTATTGGTGGCTTTAATTTTTTTAACGAAATTTTAGGTCCCACTGACAAAACGTCAACCAACAGGGCGTACCTCTCTCAAAAATCAAAAGAACCTTTTCGTTATAAATCCATCGATTTGGATAAAGATTACAAAACCAATGGAGCGACCCTCTCCTCTTTGATCTCTTTTATTAAAGGACCTCATACTCCCTACCTTTTTGTTGGAAATGATTTTTCTGAGCCCGATATTTACTATTCTTTTAAAAATGGTAAACCTTCTATCATTAAAAATTTTTCAAAACAAATTCCCTCTGCACCCGTTAATACGATGAGCTTTATGACAGCTGATATTGACAACAACGGAGAACTTGATCTTTTTTCCACAGATATGATGCCTAGAGAAGCAACCTTTAAAAAAGGGGAAGAATGTAAAAATTTAAGTGGTGAGGATCAATTGGCCTGTAATATTGTTAAAAGGGTCAGGGTCTCGGTTCAACAAAATGATCTTGAAGGCTGTTTCCAAAAGTCAGAGGGGGCGAATAAGATTCTTGCAGAAATGGGGAAAAATATATGCCTCGATACCATTGTTCAAAATATGGCGGTAGACCTTTGGGATGTTTCTCTTTGTGAAAAAATAAGCTCACCCTCAAAAAAAGCTTCTTGTGAGGAAACAATAAAAAGTAATAAAGAGAGAAGTAGTTTTTTTAATCCCAAAAGATCAAAGCTTAAAGACATCCCAAAGCAAAAGTGGAGCAACATCCTCCTTCTTCAAAAGGGAGGCACCTTTATAGACCAAACAGATTCTCTTAATGTGGCAAGAACTGATTGGTCCTGGAATTCTCAATTTTTAGATATTAATAATGATGGGTATGAAGATATCTTTGTCACAAATGGTTCAGGTAATATTAAACGCTATACACCTAACCGACTCCTTATCAATCAAAAGGGAAAGGGCTTTAAGTTTTCCGAAAAAAAATGGAATATGGGTGAAACCTCTCACACTTTTTCCTGGGCAAAAGCGGATATGGATAATGATGGAGATATCGATGTCGTCACAAGTGGGCCTAACCAAAAGGGGATCTTTTATGAAAATCCTCAGGGAGGAAACTCCATTACTTTTGACGTTATCGTTAAAGGGAAAAAAAACCTTCCCAACGTTAAGATTGAAATAACAAGGCCTGATGGATCCATTCAACTTAAAGAAACAAAAATTGGTGGTGGCTTTGCTTCCTTTAATTCACTTAAACTTCACTTTGGCCTGGGGGGTGTTAAAGAGCTTAAAAAAATTAGGCTTATGCTGCCTTTTAAAAAACCTCTAGAAATTAAATACCCTTTTAAGGCCGGTCATATTTATAAAATTATAAAGGACTAAAAAAAATGAAAGTAAACAACAAAGGTCTTTTCTTTGCCTCTCTTTTTATCCTTTTAGGTGGCTTTTTCGTCATGGCCAAGTATACACCTCAAGAGACGGGACAAAAGATTCCTTCTCATCAAGAAGGTTTTCAATTTAAAAATGTCTGGCAATTCTCCCAAAAGTCCATTGGCTTTAGTTCACCAAATCTTGCTGACCTAAACCTTGATGGAGTGGAAGATATTATTATTGGCTCAGGAATTTTTGAACATGGCGGACATGCAAGACCTATAATGGCCATCGATGGGAAAAAGGGTACGCTTCTTTGGTCTTATAATGCTCAATCAAGAGTTTTTGCCACCCCCTTTTTAATGGATATTAACGAAGACAAAGTCAAAGACGTCTTAATTGGAACAGACCACTGCCATAAAGGTTCCTCTAAAACTTGCCCAGGTCTTTGGGCCTTAAATGGAAAAAATGGTGAACTTCTTTGGGACCTTCGGAAAGTCAATGAAGGGTTTTGGAAAGGCGATGTTCCTGGCTTTAATACAATCAGTAAATTTGGCGACCGCATTTTATTCGGACAATCAGGCGGTGGATTTGAACCAAGACCTCCCGCCCGGCTCTTTATTGCCCATCCTAAAACGGGAAAAATTTTAAAAGAATTTAAAGCAGAGGATAATGGAGAAGTTTATAGCATCCCCACCCTCTTTAAACACAATAATGTTTGGCACGCCCTTTTTGGGACGGGTGGTGAAGTTGTGAAAGGGAGCCTTTACCTTTACGACCTCTTAAAAGGCAAAACCCTCTGGTCGCTGCCAGAAAAGAAAAAAGGGTGGATTTCGTCCCCTCTGGTTCACTCTAAAGAAAAGTTCATCTTTGCAACAAGCGTTGATTCAGGATTTTATAAACTTGATTTTAAAGGAAACATCCTCTGGAAACAAAAAGTTGAGGGGTTTGAAACCTATTCTTCGCCCGCATTAGGTAATTTTGATAATAAATCTGGACTAGATATGGTTATTACAACCGCTAAAGGGGTCTGGCCTAGGCATATAGAAGAAAACCGCATTATTTGGATGAATGGAAAGACCGGTAAAATTATTGACTCAAAAGTTTTTGGCCTAAACGGTTACCCCTCACCTCTTATTTTTGATTTGAATAACGATGGATTTGATGAGGTTCTTGTCCTTATAAATTTAGAGGCCAAGTACCCTGAAAATTTTGAAATCGCAGGATCGATGAAAAGCGCCCTAAGGATTTATGACGGGAAAACGAGAGAAGTTCTTTTTGAAAAAAACCTAAATGGACTTTCAGCGGCGACCCCTATTGCAAAAGATATCGACCGTAATGGAAAGCTTGACCTGATCGTTCCTGTCGCAGGTAAGCTCCTTCGCTTTGAGCTCCCTAAAAGGACGGGTCCAAAAGTTTATTGGGGGCAGTTTAGAGGCAATAAGGGGAACGGAATTTTTTAGAGAGCCAACAAAAACTTTAAAGTTTTCCCATTCATTCGGCTTTAAACCTACACCAATCGATTTTTTTTCTTTTCTTCCCCAAGTATTTATATCCATAATTATTTTTCAAAAGGTATTTCGAAAGGGAAACTCCATCAATTAAAACATCTGCCAAAATTCTAAAGTATTTTCCCTTTTTTACGTTGATAAGATGAATGACCTTGGCATTTTTCAACATTTTTCTAACGACTTGTTTTCCCTCTCTCGCTAATTTTTTTTCACACTTATCTTTTGTCCTAATTTCTGGTGCATCAACACCAAAAACTCTAACCTGAGCTTTTTTTCCAAGAATTGGATGAGTTCCTGGGATATTTACTGTAATTGTATCAGCGTCATAATTCCGAACGTACTCCACACAACGAAAAGTACTTTCATCATGGGTACAATTAGGTTTGGGATCACTTTCGGCCCTTACTTGTCCTATCAAAAAGAACTGAATCAACAAAAAGTAGGAAAGAGTTAAATATTTAAACAATTTTCATCCTTTGCCCTTTTATTTTGAACTATTCAAGGCATTTAAACAAATTCTATCCACTTATATTACTATCAGAGACTGCCGATAAAAGTCAGGTATTAAAAGGATAAAAATCAACTTCTACTGTTGAATGAATATAAGATTTTTAGTTTTTATATATTTTTTTTTTCGTTTTAGTGTCTTGTGGACCAAAGTACTCCAAGAAAATAAGCCCATCAATGGAAAAAGGAGAAGCTGATCTTAAAGAATGGGACTTTAAAAAAGATGAACCTTTAGAATTAGACGGGTCCTGGGTCTTATACTGGAAACACTTCATTCCACTCAAAGACGTTTTGAATAAAAAACTTCCCAATCAAAATCCTCTT
>DKQD01000057.1 GCA_002474345.1 Bacteriovoracaceae bacterium UBA7317 | reverse complement strand
CGATGAGTCTCCTTCTTTTTTTGGCCCTAAATCAGGTCCGCAGCCAGAAGCAATAAAAATAAGTAAAGTGAACCCAACGATCAGCTTTTGCAAAGAAAACTTTCTCATAGCAAGCTCCATAAAAGTCTGAAGATTCCATTATTCAGTCTAATTGAATTTCACCTGATGTATCGGTTAATTTTGGATTCTCTTAAATGGGACCTAAGAGGCATGGTCCCATTTGTAGAGGACTTTAAGAAAGGTAAGGGCTGTCTTTAATTTTTTTTGGGATTAAAAAACCTAATCTTTTTAATAAGAAAATTTGTTATTTCTTCATCTGTTCCAAAAACATCGTCAATTAAATCAGACTCAAGAAGAAATTTATTTACGCGTAAGGCAACTTGCCTCAGAGACTCAACAAGGTACAACCCACCTATATTTTCACCCTTAAAAGATTTAATTATTTCTTTTCTGGCATGGTTAAAAACTTCAGACTCAGTTACATCCTCAGGAACATTTTCAGCTCCCATTTTGTCTTCAACTTCTTCAATGGCCTGGTCTTTGATATCCTCATCAGTCGCAAAACTTACTCCATATTCCGTAGCAAGTGCGTCAATAAGTTCAAGCCTCTTTTCAATATCGAACTCAATTATTTTATGTTCCTTAAGATGATTGACTGTATACAGCGCAAGCGTCTTTAAGGTTTCAAAATCAGTTTTCATAAACATTCCTTACTAATTTGACTTCGGACCCAGTCTACCTTATTTAAGTGCCACTCTACAACACTCTTTTTGAGATGAATTTTTTTAATTCGCTATACTCACCCATAGAAAGGAGTGAGAAAGTATAAGCTAAAAAACCAAAAATTCCTATCAAACAAAAATAAAAAATCTTCCATAAAAAGGGAAGAGAATAATCAAAAAAGTCATGCACCACCCAATTGACGGCTAAATAAACCATAACGCCTGCCACCATAATCTTAAAAATTCTTAGATTAAAGAAGAAACTTAAAGGTAAATTGAGAAGCCTTTTGAGCAAAACAGACTGACATACAACATTTACACACATAGACAAGCTAGTTCCTAAAGCCAGGATGTGAAAGCCGAAGCGGTCTACAAGTGTCAAACAGAAAATAACATTTAGCCCAATACACACCATCGAAATGACCACAGGTATCCTAGGTTTATCCAAAGCATAAAAGGTTGGTGCAAAAACCTTGTAACAACCATAAAAAGGAAGGCCAAGAAGGTACATTTTTAAAGCAAGGGTTGATTGAACTGTATCACTTGGCAAAAAAGCACCTCTTTCAAAAATTAAATGAATTGAAGGCTTTGCCATTGCATAAAGAAGAGCCAAAGAGGGAATTAAAACCAAAAATGAAACTAAATAACTAGTTTTGAGAAAAGAAATGGCCTTCTCTTTTTCTCCCTTCTTCCATGACTCACTGAAGTGAACTAGGTTTGAGCCCGCTATAGAGACACTAAGAACCCCTACAGGGAATTGAAATAACCTAAAGGCGTAATTAAGCCAAGAGACAGCACCAACAACTGTTCCAGTCGCCAAAATGGTTGTAATCAAAATATTAATTTGAGTCGCAGCAATTCCTATTGTTCCAATCCCAACCCTTCCAAACACTTTTTTTGCATCGTCAGTTAAAATTTTGCCAGGCTTAAGCGGCCTAAAGTTTTTGTAATAGATAAAGGGAATCTGAATAACTAGTTGAATAACTCCGCCGAAAAGAACGCCTAACCCCATTGATAAGCCTGGGTGGAGGTCTCTTTTCTCCAAAAAAGAGGGTAAAAACCATATTGATAAAATCATAACAAGGTTGAAAAAGGCAGGGGCCAAAGAAGGCATAAAAAAAACTTTAAGAGTATTCAGGACTCCCATAACCAAAGCTGCCAGAGAGATAAGTGTCAAAAATGGGGCCATAATTCTAACTAACTGCACAGCTAAAGAGTATTGCTCCTGGCTTTTTTCAAAAGATGAAGCATATAAACTGACAAGCTCTGGCGCAAAAATAATAATTCCAATGGAGATAATACCTGTCGAGATTAAAAGAAGCGTGGCAACAGATGCAAAAAGCTGCCTAGCCTTTTTTTCGTCTTTAGTAATAACATCTGTAAAAATGGGAACGAAAGCTGAAGAAAAAACTCCCTCTGCAAAAAGATCTCTTAAAACATTTGGAATGCGGAAAGCGACATTAAAGGCATCCGTTACAATAGAAGCACCGAACATTGCTGCCATGACTTGCTCTCTAACAAGACCTAACACCCTGCTAGAAAATGTAGCGATGGCCATCTTGGCCATGGAAAGGACATAAGAGAGATTCATCCTCTTGCGGCCCCTTTCGCCCTTTATTGTCATTTCCAAAACTCTGCTCCAAAAAACTCATTAAGTGTTTTACGCATTAAAGACTGTATGATAATCCTCAAGCTTAGTAAGTTTTTTTTACCCTTATTTTGCAAAAATTCATAACAGATTTTTTGTATGTGAACTTCGAAGAAAGGAGCTGGTTAAAAATGGAAGCCACACAAAGTTTTTTTACTTATAGTCCAGTCATTGGGCTGGTCGGTTTTGTCTTTGCACTCATGACTTATGCATGGGTTGTTAAACAACCTGCAGGTAATGCAAAGATGACTCACATTGCAACACTTATTGAAAACGGTTCAATGACATTCCTAAAAAAGGAATACATGATCCTTATCGGTTTTCTTGTTGTTGTTGCTGCTCTCCTTGGAGCAAAACTCGGAACAAACAGCGCGATTTGTTATCTCGCTGGGGCTTTCATGTCTATGCTTTGTGGCTATATCGG
>DKQD01000081.1 GCA_002474345.1 Bacteriovoracaceae bacterium UBA7317 | reverse complement strand
CACCAATAGTTTTAATTTTTTCTAGGCCCCTCTTGGCAACTTCCTGATCAAAAGCCGAAAAAATGTTATTAAGCATGGAGACTGTCTCACTGGCAGGACGGCTTGCCGCGAGTGCCGTAAACCCAACAAGGTCGGCAAAAAGCACTGATGCATCTTCGAAAGAATCGGCGATAGTGTACTGCTTTTTCTTCAGTCTCCTAGCAATAGAGGCAGGAAGCATATTTCGTAAAAGGGATTCCGACCGCTCATAGGCATTATACAATTCTTTTCTAGCAAGGTTTAAATCTCGGTGAAAAACCCAAAAAACAGAAAAAGAAAGGGTCACAGTGAAAATTGCCGATAGACCGCGGTAGACACTAAGATCAGCATCCAGTAGGTGACTGCCATAAACAGGGCCCCAAAGATCACGTTTCCACTCAAACCAACCTATAAAAACCAAAACAACGATGGTAAAAAATATCCACCAGAAGCGATCTCTTGGGTGTATGACAATCAGAGAAAATATAGGGATAACCATCAAGTAGAAATGCGTTCCCATTGAAGGAGGAAGAAACAAAAGACCTGTCCCTACTAATTGCAGGACCCCCAAAAACATGAGAAGGACTCCCAATGATCGCATAAGGGAGTTTTTATTGATAATTGCAACCATTCCATACAAGCATGCAAAAGCCCCATTAAAAAGGGCAAGAACTTGGAGACCCAGATTTAAGTAAAACGCAACATAGAGAAACGAAATGGCCGAGGCAAAAATGGCTATCAGTCTGATAGCATTTTGGCGTTGGGATTGATCCTCAGTAGAGTCATTAAACAAGGTATCGTCTCTGGTCTCTTCTTTAATTTTCATGTTAAAAACTCATAGTTCTGGATTTGTTTTATCGACAAGTAAAAGGTGCTTCAGAGTAAGCTTCTGCCACTTTGTTCAAAAAAATTAAAAATTGTTCGAATAACCCATACATCAGAGAACACTTAGCGTCAAAGAAGAAAAAAGAAAGCTAAATAATTCTTGTTGTTTTAAGAGGACAGTAGAAAAAGCAGTATTTCATTTAGAATTAAAAAAACATTTGAAATTAATATTGAAAAACAATCAGAAACAAAAAAAGAAATAAACGTTAAAGGTTATCGCGGTATGGGCCTTTTTTATCTGAAGACTTCCCTATTTATAAAAAAGACCCAAAAGTGTCCATTTGCTATTTTTTTTATTTCAATTTTTCCCGAACCAGCAAAATCCAGAAAAACAATACATACCATTTTGTCTTTGGCACGGAATATCGTCAATATCACAGTCAGTGAGTTTCTTGGGAGAGGTGCTACATCCGATTAAAAAAAAGCTTAAAATGGCCAATATTGTATTCGTTAAAAAACGTGACCTCGCTTTATATTTTAGTTTCATTTTAAGGTCCAATAAATGGGAGTAAAAAAGGGTCGGAATAATAAGACGCTATGGAGAGAGCATTATTAGCTTATGTTTTACCCTTAGATAAATAGTGTTTTTAAAGATGCCCCACAATCCAATTATACAAGAAAAGACCTTCTCAAATCGCTAATAGACGTAATTTCAGTTTTATAAGGCCAATAATAAATTAGACAGCAACAAAATTTATTGATTAAATGCATGAGTTTGAAAAAAACTACAAAATACGGCCTATTCTTGATTTTTTCCTAAGTTTCTCAGACTTAATAATTTCAGATTGAAAATTTCTAAGATCGACGTAAAAAGAATTGAATTTTTCATCTAATTTCTTATCAGAACTCAAATGGTCTCTTAGCTTTTCTAAGTTGATTGGGTGCTTAGAAATTAGCTTTTTCAAGTTATCTATTAAATCCTTTCCAATTTGAGCTTGTATTAAATAACCAGCTACTTGCGTTGGGGTCAAAACAAAGTAATCCTCTGAACCTCTTTTCTCATACCTAGTAATATCAAAAGGAGAAGCTCCCAAAATTCCATTTCTAGGAAAAATAAACTTTGTGCTAAAGATTCGTGACCCTAAGACATTTCCTGATAACCAATCATACTTTAATTTTTTTAAACGATCTTTGAAGTAGTTTCGCATAGATGGGTTCATGAAATCTGCGTCACTACGATCATATAATCTGTCATCATAAATTGAGACCAAATTGAAAGGTCTTCCAAAGGCCAAAATATTTTCATTTTCAATTTTTTCAAACTCAATGTTGTCAATTTTCTTTTTTTCCATTTGAACAACTCTTTTCAAAATTTTGAAGTTAACAGTAATTCTAACATCTAGTTTTGTTTTTAAGAATAAATAGGTATTCCCTAATCACTTTTTTTATAAATCTCAAAGGATACGTCCTGTTTTAGCCTTTTTTTGTAAGGATGAATCATCAAAATATTTCTATGAGAAAGCCTTCTAATTGCTGCTAAAACTCTTTGGTGGAATTCTTTCCAGTGAACACCAAAATAGGTTCTTGAAATAGTTCGTGCATGGATAACCTTAGGAGGATTAGGCCCTATTGCAAATTCAACAATAAATTTTTCGAGCACCTCATCGGATTTTTGTAACTTATTTTTTCTACATTTTTTGCTGCAATATTGGATTTCATCCCAGTTTTTTTCAAATTTTTTTCTATTGGAGAACCCTATCCCGCAGCTGACACAAATCTTTTCCATTACATTGACTCTTAGACTTTCAAAAGGTTTACTCCTTATATTTGACTATTTAGTCAGCTTTGTCTCCTCCATGAATTAAGACATTTCTTTGATAGATAAGTAAGATGGAGATGAAAATCTTGTCAATCATTCGTCAAGGTTTTTTATTCCCATTTTATTTTGAAAAGAAATAAAATTGGGAATAATAAGTTTAGAGAAATTTTAAAAAAGGTTTTGCGCTATCAAAAAAAATTCATGGATCATATCTCAAACTTGGTCCAACGTTCTTTTTCTTCATTTTAGCTGTAAGAAGGCAAAGATTCAACATCTTCTACCAAAAGGCCTTGAGGCAGATACCTATAATGGCGATGCCTATCTAAGTATTGTTCCATTCACTATGAAAAATGTAAGATTTCCTTTTTGTCCACCCCTACCATTTACGTCATTGTGGGAGCTAAACCTCAGGACATATGTAACTTATAAGGGTCAAAAAGGGGTGTATTTCTTTACTTTAGATACAGATCACCCATTGGCCCAGTGGATAGCAACAAATTTTTTCCACCTACCATATAGATTAAGAAGAATGGATGGTGAGGTTTTAGGAATTGATAATTCCACGAAAAAGTTCTCTTTCAGAAGCCCTAACTCATTTTCTGTTGATGCTTTCATAGGTGAAGAAAATGATTATAACGAACAAGATGCTTGGCTCACGGAGAGGTATTCTCTTTTTACACTTGGTCCTAAAGGCTTGTATCGAGGTGACGTTTTCCATGGGCCATGGAAATTAAAGGAAGTTTCAAAACAAAAATTTAGCGACGAGTTTAGCAAACAGTTTGTTTTTGATAATTCTCAAAGATTTGTTAACGCCACTTATTCAGAAGGACTTGACGTTTTTTTTAAGCCGTTTTTACTAATGAAGTAAACTTAGTCAAACCTTCTCACACGTCATTATCTAAAGTGAATAATTCCTTTTCTTTATCATAGCGAAGACCTATTAAGGAAGGGTCAAAATTGGCTTTTAGGGTTATCAACAAAGGTTTATTTGAATTCACCTTAAGAATAAAAGTTTCTAGGTCCTCCTTATTTAATTTTTTTGGGACCAAGAAATCTGATGTAAATTGATTAAGATTTTCGATTGTTAAATCTATTATTTTTGCGATCATTATATTTTCCTGAATGTTTTGATTAATAAATGTTCTGATTATCCTGTCAGTAGCCCTATTATAACTTGTTTCGAGGTTTTTAAAATCTATTGAATTCGGTGCCTAATTAAAAACTAGCTTTTCTCTTCAAACAACGGCAAAAGAATTTGGTCTCTTGGTAAGGAGGCAAGTTAACTTAACCCAACTATTATTCAACTAAAAAGACCTTGCCTTTGACTACCAAATTTTCTAACCATGTACTTAATTCACTCTAAAAACATTAATTAAAGTTAGTAAAACCAGGGGTAGACAAAGTATTGACAATATTTTCTTTTCACAAATTTATTGTTAGCTTCTAATACGTTAATTGGTAACCCTGAAAGATTTACTGAATTAGAAGGGTATCACCTCATGATTTAATCTCTCCAGGAGAGGTAGACAATATTTATACAAATTTAGATAAATACTAATAGGTCAGAGGACAAACATTATGAAAAAAAAAGACTTAGTTAGAAGCTTAATTTTAAAAATCGAAGAGCTATTAATAGAAGCTGAAAACAACAACATCAGATGTGATGTCGAAGAAAAAATTTTTTTTAAAATTAATCCATATGTAAAAAAAAATAAATTAAAAAAGAAAAACGAGTCTAAACTTATGAGACCACCTGTTCAGGAAAAGCTTCTTGGAAAGGGTCTATTGGTATAAATTCTAAAGCAAGCTTAAGGTGAAGGTACCTTTAAGTGTCCTTAAATATTTTTAGAGTATAAATTAATGTTTTTTTCCAGCCTCGAGGAGTTTAGTTTCTGCATCCGATATGTACCTTTGTGGCATCTGGGTATGTGAAAATCTAAGTCTAGCTTAGAAAGGCTTTTAAAGATTTTTTCAGGTTGCCCACCTTCATTATCCAGGCATTCAAAATCAGGGTTCGGAACCCATCCTTCATCGGTAAATATTATGCTTTCATCGGTGATTAAGAATTTTTTTCCATGGTGAAAGAGGGTAAACCAATCTTGATTTATTTCGGACTTTAAATCGATAATAATGTCTTTATCGTAAAACTCATCACCCCAATTTTCTATTCTAAAGTTTAGGTTTTCATGAAACAATTCCTCTCTATTTTCAGGGTATTTTTGGGACTCTAAAACAACGGCGCTAGAGCCAAACAAGTTAAAGAAAGACTCCGTACTTTTATTGAATTGTTTTGTTGATGTGTGAAGTTGTTTTCCTAAGCCTCCCTTCATAAAAATAAAGTCTTTAAGGTGCTCAAATTCGAAGGGAGAAAAAATTGTGTAATTGAGGTAAGTTCTTTTAATGAAAAATGAATTAAAAAAATATTTTGTCCTACCCAAAAAGCCTTTTTTTGGAAAACTTTCCATTTTATGAATACCAAAATTGTCTAAAACCATATTTTTTTCTTTTAAAATTTAGATAAAAAGAAGTTATCTACATTAGCGATTACTTTTCAATATAAACCCAAAAAATTTATCAGTCCTAAATTTCGGCCCAAAAAATCCTTTGTGTACTTATTTTCTAACCTTTCCTTTAAAAAGGTGGTTTTTAAACGGTTTTTAAAATCAAAGATTAGGAGGCCTAATCCACCATTTAATAGAGTAGGTTTGGTATCAAATTTAATACTCTCTATGCTTCATAAGCCTTTAATTAATTTAACACCAATTAAGAAAGAAAAGAGAAGGCATTAAAGATGTAATTTATCCTTCAATTATGGCCCCAAATAAGGCCTCAATCGGTGCAATTTGGCCCTAAAAAAGAAACCATGGATCTAAGTATCCAAAATTTAATGTTTACCAATGGTACAAAATTTGCTCTAAAAGCCTAAAAAATTGTTTC
>DKQD01000027.1 GCA_002474345.1 Bacteriovoracaceae bacterium UBA7317 | reverse complement strand
GTTCTTGCTTTTTATGCTTCTGGACGACGAGGGAAAAGGTAAAAAAGGGAAAAAGAAAAAATCAAAAAAGGGTGATGAGATAAGCAGTTTATTAAAGAAAAAAGAAAGTCGTAAAAGCTCAGATATTGAAAATAGGGTAGACATAATTTTAAAGAGAGGATTAAGAGAGTATCGAGAAGGAAATTATTTTAGAGCAATTGCGGAGTTTAACTATGCTCTAATATTATCCCCTAATCATGCTAGATCTAGCTTCTATTTAAATCGAGCAAAGCAAGATCTAGATAAGGAAATAAATGCAAACTTTGAAAGATCAAAGAGATCGCTTTCTTCACTTAAATACGGAGAAGCAATTGTAGCAAACTGTGAAGTGACTAAATTTTTAAAAGGCTATGAATTAGATGACAGATACAAGGAAGCAATATCCAATTTGAATAAAATAAAAGTTAAACTAAATAAAGATATGAATGTAGACCTTTGTGGAGCCAAAAGGTGAAATTAACTATTCATAGAGAAGATGAAATTTATCGAGTTGTTGATTTTGGTAAAAATTTAGACTTGGACCTAGGTTCAGAGTTTTCTTGTTTTTTAGGCAGATCTAATGATTGCTATGTACAATTAGATAGTCGACAGATTTCAAGAGAGCACTTAAAAATTACATTCAGAAGTGGGATATGGTTAGTTGAGGATGTTTCAAAAAGTTTACCACTAATTGTAAATGGAAACCAAGTTAGTCAGTTTAATCCAAAGAATGGAGACTCTGTTAAGTTAGGTGAGTTTACATTTTATCTAAACGTGGAATCTTTTGATGATAAATCACCAAATTCTATATCTAAAGTAAGCGAAAGGCTCGATGAAGAAAATAAAAATGAATCAAAAGAAAATATAAAGCAAAGACCAGATACTGATGAAGATAATATCCAGGAACTAAATAGCCATGAAGAAGAATCTGGGGAAGGTGTTAAAGAAGATAATACCAACTTTGATGATGATAGTTCTGAATTTAGTGGAGATAATTTAGAAGATAATGAGCAACAACCGAATGAAGAATATGATGAATATCAATCTAATGAAGATTCAGGTAGTGATTATAGTGACGGAAGCTTGGAGGATAGTAATCAATTTCAAGAAGAAGATGATACTTATAATGAAATGGATGAGTTTTCTAATGATGATTCTTCAGAAAAGACAGACCCATTTGGAAGTTTTTTAAAATTCGAGTTGATGTTGCAGGGAGATTTCGCACCTTTTGAAAAATTCTCTTTAGGTGATGGAGAGTTTTATATAGGTAGAAATAAGGAAAAATGCCAAATAGTTTTAGATGATAAAAAAGTTAGCAATGTTCATGCTTTAATCAAAAAATCCAATGTAAAAGTAAAAATAGAAGATAATAAATCTGGGAATGGTACTTTACTTAATGGTCAGAGGATTAATTCTGCTGATTTGAAAGATGGAGATGTTTTCCAAATCGGCGATACTTTTTTTAAATTGAGTGCTCTTTCAGAATTGATAGCACAGGAAGAAGACAGATTAATGCCTGTTGAGCAAAATCAATTTATAGAAGTTGAAGAAGTAGTTGAAGTTGAAAGTACATTTGGTGATGAAGATGATGATGAAGATGATGATGCAGATGAAAGTGAGATAGAAAAAAGTGATGAAAAAAGTTTAATAAAAAAGATATTAAATGATCCTGAGAAAAGAAAAAAAGCAATCTTTGGAATTGTTGGCCTTTTAGCTTTAGTTTTACTTTTACCAACTGAGGATACCAAAGATAGCAAGCGTAAAAAAGCAAGAACTCCAGCCTCAAAAATAAAAAAGAAAAAAGAAAAGGTTAAAAAAGATATTTACACAAAAGAGCAAAAAGAGTTTCTTGAAGGAAATTATTTGTTGTCTCAAACTTTATATGAACAGGGGAAGTATAGGGAAACTATTCGTGTTCTCGAGTCTGTTTTCCAAACAACGAAAGGAAAAGACTATAAGAATGCTAAACAAATTAGATCACTTGCTAAAAAAGGGTTAGCGGAATTAGAAGAAATTGAAAGAAAGAGAAAAATAGAGGAAGAAAAAAGAATTAGAATGAAAAAAGTATCTGATCTCGTTGAGAAAGCGAAAGAAGCTGTTAAAGAGAAGCAGGTTTCAGTTGCTGCAACAATATTTAATACAATTTTAGAGTTGGATCCAGAAAATTATGATGTTCCACAGTTAAAAGCGGAAATCGATTCTTGGAGTGCTGAGATAAGGGCTAAAGAAGCAGAGGAATCAAGAAAAATGGCGGAAAGGTCAAATAAAGTATCAAAGCTTCAGCCAGGAAAGACTTTTTATTTAAAGGAAAATTGGTACAAGGCAATCAAAAAATTAGAAGAGTTTCTGAAAATAGATTATATGGATGAGGATTTGGTTCAGGAAGGCTCTAAAATGTTAGCAGAATCAAAAAAGAATCTTGATAATATTTTAAAACCTTTGTTAAGAAAAGCAGAAAGGATGAAAGAGGCTAGGGACTTGAAAACAGCCTATAAAATTTATAATAAAATTCTCGATCATGACCCTGAAAATGAAAAAGCTCTTAATGAGATGGGCAATATTAGAGACGATCTTTTTTATAGAGCAAGGAGAATATATAGAGACGCTTTGATTGATGAGAGTCTCAGTTTTTTTAAAGAAGCTAAAGAAAAATTTGAAGATGTAAAAGAGATGGCTCCAGTAGGTAGTCCTTACTTTAAAAAGGCAAATGAAAAATTAAAGAATTATATAGAGTGAGTATTATATGGATAGAGGTTTTTCTATAAAAAAATATGCCTATAGAACTGATAAAGGACCGGTATTAGACGTTAATGAAGATGATGTTGAAGTTGACTTAAAAAATGAAATATTTATTGTCTTGGATGGTTTTGGTGGAAGTAATGCTGGCGTAAAGGCTATTAATACAATCAAAGAAACAATTTTTCAATTTTATACAAAAGTTGTAGATGATCCCGACTCAACCCTTCCCTTCTTTTATAACCCACAATTCTTGATCGAAGGGAATGCTTTAGTAAATGCTTTTCATAAAGCACATGAAGCTGTTGCTAACCAAAATAAAGAAAAAAGCCTTTCCGAAATGGGGGGTGCAAGTGTAATTGCAGCGGTTTTAAGTGGAAGGATTTTAACTATTGTGTCTATTGGGAATTGCTCAGGAGTGTTAATTCGTAATAATAATATTCAACTCATAAGCTATCCCGAAAGCTACGATTCTTTTAATGGTGAAATAAGTAGTAGATTTTTAACTAACTTTACTTTAAATGGTTTAGGACTTTTTAAATTTCCTTCCCTTTCTGTAAAAGAGCTTTTTCTTGAAGAAGCTGATAACGTCATTTTCTTAAGCGATGGAGCTTATAACCGTCTAAGTTTGTCTGAAATGAGAAACATTTTTTGTTATCCTAAATTAAATGATAAAGAAAAAATTAACAGAGTATTTAGCCTTGTTAATGGAAGAGGTAATCAAGATAATCAAACGTGCATGATTTTAGAATTTTAGTTAACTATTTTATTCTCCCCAAATAAGAATTTAATTTGCTATTATTAATAATAATTTATGTCTTAAAAGGCAGAGGAATAGATGACTAAAAAGATTTTGGTAGCGGACGATAGCCCAACGATTCAAAAAGTTATTTCTATAACCTTATCAGAAGAACCATTTGAAATTGATGAGTGCCTAAATACAAATGACCTTTTTGAGTATATAGGTGAAGAAAAATACAGTTTGATTTTATTGGATATAAATTTATCTGAAGATAAAACCGGGTATGATTTAACAAAAGAGGTATTGAAGAGGAGTCCAGATTCAAAAGTGATGTTATTGCTTGGAACTTTTGATACGATATCGGATTCGCAATTTTCTGATTCTGGTGCTCATGAAAAAATGATTAAACCATTTGATTCAAAGAAGTTTGTTCAAAGTTGTAGGAGCCTTGTCGGTGAGCATGATGAAGAAGAATACGACGATGAAGAATATGATGAAGATGAATATGATGAAGAGGAATATGATGAAGAGGAATATGATGAAGAAAAGATGGAAGGTGAAGAAGATGAATATGAGTATGAGGAAGATGATTACGAAGAAGTAGAAGAAAAAGAAACCGAAAATAATCATGAAAATTGGGTTGTTTCAGGTTCCGGCAAAAATATTGAAAGTAAAAATGATGCGTCACTTGCTATTTCTAGAATGGAAGAAAATGCTCAGAAACTAAAATTAGAAAAAGAGCTGGATGATTGGGGTGGAGATCTTCCTTCAATTATAAGCGGTTCTGAATTGTCTTCCAAAGAAAGGATTCCACTACCTCCCCAGATAATTGATTCTAACTCATTAGGAACTTCTGATGTTTTTGAAATTAAAAAAAATGATGACTTGTTTCCGGAAGATGATGATTTAGATTACCCAGGTGAGATGGATAAAAATGAATTAGAGCCTATTGATGGAATAGACTCTTCGCAGAGATTTTTATCTGCTGATGAACTTATCAATACTGAAGAGGAAGAAGATGAAGATATGACTGATCCTTCATACAAGTTACCCGACAACCTTGGTAACGAACTTGAGAAAGAAGTTGATGCGGATATCTCCCCAGATGATTTTTGGGCAATAGATTCAGGAAATGGCACTAAAGCTATTGAAAATATAAAAACTTCTTCAAGTGACTCTTTAAAATCCAATATTGCAGATAGTGATGAATTGGATCCAAAACCTGTAGAAAGTGATTATCTTCATAATATATCAATTGAAAAGCTTAGACCTATTATTGAAGAAGTAGTTAAAAAATACTGTGAAAGTACCGTTACTAAGGTGGCTTGGGAAGTCATTCCTGATTTGGCCGAAAACTTAATAAGGAAGGAATTGAAAGAAATTTCTCAAAAAATAGAATAAGAATTAATTTATGAAATTATATTAAGCGAACCTGACATGAATTTTTCTTGTCTTTTATTTTCAAGCTCAAGAATTGCTTCACCATTTGAACCAATTCCTTTGAATATTCCCTCTTTAAAGCTATTTTCTGAGTGAGAAATTTTAACAGGTTTATTCATGTGAATACAGAGTTTTTCCCATGAGGCTAATCTATTTTCCTTTGAAGGATACCTTTCTAAAAAAAACTTATAAAAATCTAGAGGAAGGGTTTTTTTATCATTTTCGGATAACTCAATTTTGTCTGAAATAAAACCCGGCTTTGTTTTATATAAGTTGTTTGACTCAAAATTAATGGGCCCGTAATTTAAGCCAATGCCTGCGATGATTATTTTAGGGTTAATATAATGACATAAGATGCCACCACATTTTTCACCATTAATAGTCAAGATGTCGTTGGGCCACTTTACCTTTAATTTTTTTCCTGTCTTTAAATTTAACCATTCTGCAAGATAGGCACTTAGCTCTAAAGGTAATGTAGGAAGGTTTTTTGTTGGGTCAGTTTTTATAGTAAAAGAAAAAGCCAAAGAGTTTTTGAAACTATCCCATTTGTTTCCATGCCTTCCAACTCCATTAGATTGATTTGAAGTTGAAATGAGTATGTTTTGTACGACTTCTTCTTTTTCAATCGATGATTTTTGATCAAGTAGCTGGCTTTTAAGTAGGTTTTGTGTCGAATGGACCTTTTCGTAGTGAAGGTGAGAAATCTTTGTTGTCATGACTTTTGAGGCCTATGGATTTTGTAGACTAATTATTGTAATAAAAAACCTAGCAAAAACTATAATACCGGAGATTGTATGTCACTGATTGAGAGAGAGAACCCAAGAGAAATTAAGTTTACGCCAGGCATTAATCCTTATGCGGCTGGAAGTACATTGGTTGAGTTTGGAAATACAAAAGTACAGGTGACTGCTAGTATAGAAGAAAGTGTACCACCCTTTATGAGAGGACAAGAAAGGGGATGGATTACAGCTGAGTATTCTATGTTACCGAGCTCCACACATACAAGAAGTCGAAGAGAAAGAAGTAAAGTTTCAGGTAGAACTCAAGAAATCCAAAGGCTTATTGGAAGAAGCTTAAGGGCCGTTGTTGACTTGGAGAGCTTAGGAGAAAGATCGATAACTATTGATTGCGATGTTTTAATTGCAGATGGGGGTACGAGAACTGCTTCTATCTCAGGAGCTTATGTAGCTCTAGAGTTGGCTTGTAGGAAGCTAATCTCTGAAGGGGTGATTGAAAAAAACCCAGTTAAAAAGAGCCTAGCTGCCTTGAGTGTTGGAATTAATGGACAAGGCAAGGTTATTGCTGACTTAAACTATGAAGAGGATTCAAGCTGTGAAACTGATATGAATATAGTTATGACGCATGATGGTGAGTTCGTTGAAATACAAGGAACTGCTGAAGGAGTACCTTTCTCTAAAGAGCAATTGGGTGCTTTAGTCGATTGCGCTGAAAAAGCTTTAAAAAAGGTCTTTGAAGAACAAAAGAGGGCTTTACTGTAATGGAAATATTATTAGCTTCTGCAAATCTTCATAAGTTTGAAGAGTTTAAAAAAATGTTGGGTCAGGTAGGTTCCACTTTCTCAATTTTAAAGGCCCAAGAATCGTTAGAGGTTGAAGAAAGTGGTGGAAGCTATACTGAAAATGCCTATTTAAAAGCAAAGGCATACTATGAGAAGTTTAATACTCCTACTATGAGTGATGATTCGGGCTTAGATGTTTTAAGTTTGCCAGATGAGTTGGGTATTTATTCAGCTAGATTTGGTGGGGAAGGCCTTTCCGATAGCGATAGGGTTAACCTTCTTCTTGATAAGCTTCAAGGTCAAGGGTTTGAAGACAGGCAGGCGGCTTTTACTTGTGTTTTGTGCTTTTACCTAAGTCCAAAAGAGGTGTTTTTCTTTGAAGGAAGGCTAACTGGATATATAGCAAATGCTGTAACGGGAAGTGGGGGGTTTGGTTATGACCCTGTTTTTATCCCTTTTGATCATGGAGAGCCCCTCGAAGAGAAGGAAATTGCAAAGTTATTTACTTTAGCTGAAAATCCAAGTTGGAAGAAGGAAAACTCTCACCGAGCAAAAGCATGTCGCCATGCGATAGAATTCTTTAAGGAAAGAGTTTGCCAAAATGTATGAAATTAATTATACAGGTTTAGCTTTTACTTAAAGGCATTTAGTCGGAGCGTAGCGCAGCTTGGTAGCGCATCTGCTTTGGGAGCAGGGGGTCGGAGGTTCAAATCCTCTCGCTCCGACCATTTCTTTTTTCCCTTAATATTCATTGATTTCATCTGAGTTACTAAGATGGCCAAAAATTTTGCCACAAAGTGTACGCTGTGGGAGACTTTCAGTTTATACTGCATATCCCTTATTTTTAAGCGAGGAAAAGTTAGGTGAAACTCAAAAGACTGGTGATTCAAGGATTTAAATCTTTTAAAGACAGAACGACAATACATTTTGATGAGGGGATAACAGGGATTGTAGGTCCTAATGGATGTGGAAAGTCGAATATTGTCGATGCACTTTTTTGGGTAATGGGAGAACAATCAGCAAAGCACCTAAGAGGAAATAGCATGAAAGATGTTATTTTCGCTGGTTCATCTAAATATAATCCTGGCTCCTGGGCAGAGGTTTCTCTTGTTTTAGATAACGATACAAAGAAACACATTCACATCGGTCAAAAAGTTAGTAGTCCTTCAGAAATTCAGTTAACAAGAAAGCTATATAGAAATGGTGAGTCAGAATATAGAATAAATGACTTACCTAGCAGGTTAAAGGATATTCAAGAAGTTTTCATGGATACTGGCGCAGGTTCAAAATCCTACTCGATTATTGCTCAGGGTGAAATTAATCGGCTTGTTCAGGCAAAGCCTGAAGAAAGACGAATGATGATTGAAGAGGTGGCAGGGATTACGAAGTTTAAAATTAGAAAGAGAGAGTCACTCAGAAAAATTGATCAAACTCAAGCCAACATGTCCAGGCTAAGTGACTTAAAAAATGAAATTGAAAAAAACTTAAAGTCCTTAAAGTCTCAATCTGAAAAGGCTGAGAAGGCGAGGAGCTTAAAAGAAAAAATTAAAAAAGGTGAGTTAATAACTAACTCTCATAAAGTGTTTGACCTTCTAAAAAAGTATAAGGATGGGAAAAACTCAGTTTCCGAAAAGAAAATAGAAATTGCAGAAAAACTTAAAGAGAAAGATACTTTAGAAATTTTTCTCGAAGAAAAGAAACTATTGAAGGAAGAGAATGTTGAAAAAGTTGAGCTTCTTCAGGATGAGTTTAATACTCATTCGAAAGAGCTTGCTTCAAACGAAAGTAAACTACAGGGCTTAATTAAGTTAAAAGAAGAAAAGGAAAGCTTGGTAGAAAGGTTTGAAAGAGAAAAGAAATTATCTGAGGTTGAGTTAGAAAAAAGAATTCAGAAAAAAGAAGAAGTTCAGGAAAAATTAGAAGAGTTAGAAGTAATTGGAGAGCAAAATATTGATTTTGAAGAGGAAGAAGAAAAACTTTCTACTCTAATGGAAGGCCTTGAAGAAAAAGAAGAAGATTTAAGAATTCTTGAAGGTTCTTTGACAGAGGAGAATCAAAGGTTACTTACAGTTGATCAAGACCTGTTTAAAAATACCTCAAAAATAGAAGAACTATCAAAAAACTTAGAAGATATAAATAAGGAAATTGAAGAGGTTGAAAAACGCTATTTAGGTTTTTCTAGTGAGGTAGTCGAAGAAAGAAGAGAAGTTCAAGACCGTAAGGGAGAGCTTCAGGTTTTAGAAAAACAAGAAGAAGACTCGATAAAAGAAATAGATGATATAGAGATAAAGTTTAAAGAGTCAAAGAAGGCTTTTGACGAAGCAAATAGTAGAGTTATTCAAGAAGAGACAATGTTAAAGTCATTGCGAGAATTGAGAGACTCGCTTGAGGGCGCGGAGTCTGGCACGAGTGACTTTTTAGGTGAAAATAAAGATCACTATCAACTTTTTGGAAATGTAATTGATTGTGAGGAAAAATACGAAAAAGGTGTTCAAGTACTTCTAAATGACTTCCTTGATGTTGTTATTTCCAAAGATGATAAATTTCAGGAGTTCTGTGATTGGCAAAAAGAGCACTCTGAAAAAACTCTGGATATTTTTGTCTCTAATCTCGACGACTTGAGCTCTGTTAGTGATGGATTTGAACCAGAAGTTTTAGAAAGACTTAACCTCGCTGGTTATGGCGACGCAAAAAAACTATTTGATGTTATCTCTATTCCTGAAAACATGAAGACAAGGCTTAAAGAAACATTTTCAGGGTTTTACTTAGTTGATTCATTAAAACCAGATGACTTTTGTGACAGTTTAAAGACGCTAAATTTCAAAAGAATCGTCTCCGCTGATGGTAAGGTTCTTATTAAAAAGTTTCAGGGCGGGAAAATAATAAACTGTAACCTAAGTGATACTTCAAGCCTTTTGGAGCAAAACAATAAAATAAAAAAGTTAGAGGAAGATTTAATTGTATCCAGGCAAACTTTTAAGGACACAGAAGAAATTCTTGCTAAGTTGGAGCAGGAGTTAAATGAAAAGAAGGAACTACAAAAGTCTGTCTCTGAAAAAAAGCAAAAGGTGAGAGAGGAGTACCGTGTTAAAAAATCGGGATTGGAGATTAAGTTAGAAAATCACAATTTTAACTCCTCTAGATTAAATGTCTTAAAAGAGCGGAAACAAGATTTTTCACAAGAAAAATTAGGTTATATTGAGGGCGAAGAGACCATAAGGATTGAAAAAGAGGAACTCGAGGAAAAGCTTGAAACTTTCAAAGTGAAATTTGAGGAACTTGAACAAGAAGTACAAGTTGAGAGAAAAAGTTACGAAGCTCAAAAAGAAGACTTTTTAAGAAAAAAGATTGAAATAGATTCTTTTGAAGAAAAATTAAAAGCATTTAAAGATCAGAGTATAGATTTAAATGAGCAAATTGAGACACAAAAAGAGAGAATTCAGAGTTATGAAAGTTCCTTTGAAGAAAGCCAAAATACTATCGAATCGCTCGAAGAGGAGACGAAAACTCTAACCGTTGAGAATAAAGAAAAGGCTGAAGAGCTTTCTGATAAAGAAGAACTTTTAGGGAACTTTAAAGATGAGTTAGCCGATTTACTTCTTGAAATGGAAGAAAAAGGAAAACTTGTTAAAAATTTATCTTCAAGAATAAATAAGTTGGAAAAAGATGTTTTAGAATTTGAAACAAAAAGTGAGAGATTCCTTTTAGAGGAAGAAGAGATTGTTAAAAATATTTTTGAAAAATATAAAATAGACTTGAGAAAATCAGTTGGCAAATTTTTAAATTTTATCGATGAAGATTATGAAGAGTTAAACTCTTTAGACGATCTTTTTGTAGAAACTTTGAATGATGGAACGGAAGTTCAAATAGAAAAAGAAAGCTTTGAGTTTCAAAAAAGATTTCCTCAGGAAGTAAAAGAGTGGCAGAGCAAATTTAAAAACTATAAGGCCCAATACAACGCTCTAGGAGAAATTAATTGGCAGGCTATAGAAGACTATAATCATCAAAAAGTTAGATTCGACTTTTTAAAAGATCAAGAAGATGAATTAAGTAGATCATTATTAGATTTAGAAGCTGCTATCGCTCAAATTGATAAGAAGTCTAAAGAAAGATTTAAAGAGGCCTTTTTGGAGGTTAATGAGAGATTTGAAAAAGTATTCCCAATTATTTTTGGAGGTGGAGAGAGTAGCCTTAAAATTACAGGGGGCTTTGATGATCCAGATGCAGGCATAGATATCATTGCTAGACCACCTGGCAAAAAAATGCAGAATATTAACCTAATGTCTGGTGGTGAAAAAGCCTTAACGGCCGTAAGCTTAATCTTTTCGATTTTTCTTGTTAAGCCATCTCCTTTTTGTTTACTGGATGAGGTTGATGCTCCTTTAGATGATGCCAATGTTGGGCGATTTAATGACTTGTTAAGAGAAATGAGCTCAGAATCTCAATTTATTCTAATTACGCATAATAAGAAGACAATGGAGCTCAACGATCGCCTTTATGGTGTAACTATGCAAGAGCCGGGAATTTCGAAAACAATGTCTATTCAGTTACAATAAGGATGTATAGTGGTTATGGGTCGTTTTGTAAAAGTTCTTTTTATTTTATTATATTTAGTTGGAAGTAATTGTTTAGCAAAGAGCGTGTCTTTAACTGGAAAAAATTTTATTCCTGATACATTTAAAGCTTATTTTAAGCAATCTTATAAGAGCTCTCTGTCGGGAAAAGAAAAAGTTACGAAGGGGCATATTGAATATTTTTATCCAGGGAGAGTTCGTTTTGAAATAACCTCACCAGATAAAACCATTTTCGTTTCAAATCCTAAAACTACTTGGTATTACAACGCGCCTTTTGTTGATGGTGAACCTGGTGAAGTTCTGATTAAGAAAACAGGTAAAATGGTTATCTCAAAGTTTTTTGATATTCTAAAAACTGGGTTGAATAATAATGATTATTATAAAGTAAAAAATAAAAATAACCTCTACGAGGTAAGCTTTTCGAAAAGTGTAATGGCGGAAATAGGTATTAAAAAATCTATTTTGAGTTTTAATAAAACTAAGGGAGTACTTCAATTTAGAGATGTTAGTTATATTGATCTTCATTATACGGATAAACGTATTGTTAAGATGGTTTTTTCAAAAATCGAGCAATCTGTGAAATTTGCAAAAAATAGATTCATTTTTAAGATCCCCGATAATACTCAGATTTCAAACTAAAACTAATCTAATTGGGAAAAACCTTTAGAGAATATCCCTCGGGAAGTAAAAAGGCTTTTTGTTGGTAACCCTTTTGTAGTTAATGTAGTTTCTTAGAACAAGCATTACATAATTTTTTGTTTCATTATAAGGAATCAATTCAATAAACTTAAATGCGTCTCCATCATACCTTTCTTCCGCCCACCTCCTGACAGAAGCATTATTGGCATTGTAAGCTGCTATATAAAATATAAACTGCTGATTAAATTTCTTTTGAAGTCCCTTTAAGAGAGCACTTCCAAGGTCAAAATTAATTTGTGGATTATAAAGGTCTTTCGCCTGTCCATAAGGAATTTTGTATCTTTTTGAGAGCCTTTTCGCATTCTCTGGAGTTATTTGCATTGGTCCATATGCCTCTGCGTGACTCCTGCTAAAAAGTTCGAAGGCAGACTCTTGCCTTGTAATGGAATATATAATTTCACGTTCTATATTATATTTTTTAGAAGCCTTATTAATAGAATCTTCAAATGGTGTTGGAAAAAGATTATGAAAGAATTCCTCCGTATGAGGAGTTCTTGTTTTTGGGTTTATAGAATAAAATTTATGAAAAAGGCCTTGGTGCCAACCAATGGAGTTAAAAAAAGGAATAAGCTTTTTTAATTCTTCAATTGATTTAATATTTCTAGTCTTATTTTTTAAGTATGCTTTTGCATGTCTTCCATTATTAGTTTTCTTAATAAAATAGAAAACGGGGTCTATATTTTTAATTTCATCAAAGCTTTTCTTTTGATCTTTAAATATAGGCAGGAAAGGTTTATTTAATTTGAGTTGAGAAATAACACCATAATAAGTGAAGGGAGCTTCTTCGTATAAATTAGCCCATTCTTTTTCGGCTCTCTTAATCTGTCCTGTTTTTTCGTAAGATATACTTTCCCAAAATGCAAATTTTAATTTTAGGTAGTAGTTATCTACTTTCTCTTTTTCTTTTTTAAAGTATGCAGCACTTTTTTCAAATTCATTTAGCAAGAAGTAATTCCAACCTATGGACCAGGTAATCTTATTTTTTAAGTCCTTTTTTATTTTCTTTACTCTATCTGCTTTCAATAAGTAATTTAATGAACTTTTATAATTTTTCTTTTCTACTTCAATGCCCGAAAGTAAAAAAAGTGCATAAGACCTTTGATTTGAAGGTATGTTCTTTTGTCTTAAGAGGCCTTTTAATATTTTTATGGCCTTCTTTCTATCATGAATAGTCCAAATTGCTCTTGCATACCTTATTTCATTTTTCCACCACTCTTTTTCAATTAAAGCTTTATTTGGTGAGCTTTTGAGCTTTCTTTTTAAAAATCGGCTCATTTCCTTTATTTTAAGAATATATTTTTTCTCGTTCCTTTGATTCTTATAGCTTGCTTTGATTCTTTCCCAGGCCTTTATTTTCATTTCAATAGAACTGTTTTTGGCCTTCACTATTTTTTTGTATATTTCTCTGGCCTTTTTAAACTGCCTTTCTTTTTCAAAGTCTCTTCCCACCTTATAGGCATTTAAATTTGTTATTTTTTTATTAAACCTTGGTGCAATAGCCAGTCGAAGAGAAATAATTTTTTTGTTTTCAGGTTCGATTTCTAAGGCCTTATCAACTAGGGACAATTTTTCACGCTTATGTCTGGATATTTTGATAAGTTTCTTTAGTAATAATACTTCTAGAGACTTTAAGTTTAAGCTGCTGGCCTTTTCAAGGCCTTTATTTAAGAAGTCTTTTTTCAACCAATTTGGAGTTAAAGGTAAAAGGGCGTTATACTCTTTTTCAAAACTTTCTTTTGATTGGCCACACCACTTCCACTCTTTCATTAAAAAGTATTGCTTATATGGTACTTGAGGAAGTGGGCGAGATACTTCTTTTATTTTATTGCAACGGGCGACTCCGGTGAGTTTTTTTTCGATAGATTCAATATTTTTGTATCTTGTAATGACCTCTTCTATAGAAGACTTTTTTATAGGATTAAGTTTTTCTAATGGAGCAGGCTTTCTTGGAGTTTTATCCCAAAAGGGGATATGACTACATCCTATTAATGTGAAAAGAAGAGAGAAAAGAGGTATATAACCTTTCATCACTTAAATCCTTGTGATACTGGCCAAAAAAAATAATTTTTATTTATCTTAGTTAATTGTATCTCATATAGCAATTATAGTAATTTCAGTATGTTAACATGTCTTTTTTATAAGGTTGGATAAGTTTTTCCAACTCCTTCCCAGACCCTACATTTTATATTACTAATCAACCATAAAAGTAGACTTCAATTACGTAATGGTGGGTATAGTGCACTTAGAAAAAAGTTCAAAAGCAAAAGAAATTTTTCAAAACAAAACCGTTCATTTTACATCTTTAGGCTGTTCTAAGAACTTAGTAGACTCTCAAGTCATGTTGGGTCATTTAGGGTTAGAGGGCTTTGAAATTGTTCAAGACCCCTCTTTGGCCACCGTTATCATTGTTAATACGTGTTCATTTATTGAAGCCTCCAAAAAAGAGTCCATTGATACAATCTTAGAATTGGCTGAATTCAAAAATTCAGAAGTTGGTCGGTGCCGTGCTTTGGTCGTCTCTGGTTGTATGGCCCAAAGATATTCAGATCAACTTGTTGAAGGTCTTCCAGAGGTAGACCTTTTTATAGGTACCGGGGAGTACCACAAGATCGTTCATCTCTTAAAAGCTTTCGATGAAGGGGCCTTAGATAAGAAATCCTTTGTAGAGATCCCCAAGTTTATACACACAGAATTTGATCCCAGAATAAATACATCACCATTTTATACAGCATGGTTAAAAGTATCAGAAGGTTGTAATAGGAATTGCACTTTTTGTATTATTCCTACAATTCGCGGGCGTTTGAGGTCTCGATCTGTTGCCTCTCTTGTAGAGGAAGCAAAAAACTTAGCTTCTAATGGAGTCAAAGAGCTAAATCTCATATCTCAGGACTTATCTGATTATGGAGTTGATTTAAAAGATAGCGATAATTTACTAGAATTATTGAGAGGATTGGAAAATGTAGAGGGGATTCAGTGGATTAGGCTTTTTTACTTTTATCCAGATGAGTTAACTGACGAAGTGATAGATTTTATTTCAAAATCAAAAAAGGTTTGTCCTTACCTGGATATGCCTGTTCAGCACTTTAGTTCTTCTGTTTTAAAAAGAATGAATAGAAAAATAACGGGAGAAGAGATTCTTTCGAGGATTGAAAAACTAAGATCTTCCATTCCTCATATAGTTTTGAGGACATCAATTATAGTTGGTTTCCCTGGTGAGTCTGAAGAAGACTTTCAGACTCTTCTCGAAGGGGTTAAGAAGGCGAGGTTTAATCATTTAGGAATTTTCCGCTACTCTGATGAAGAAGGCACTCCTGCATTTAGACTTAAGCCAAAGGTTTCAGCAGAGGTTATTGAAAATCGCTTTGATCAATTGTTTGATGTTCAAGAGGAAATCTCTGAATCTTTAAATAAATCTTTTATTGGGAAAGAAATTGATGTCTTGATTGAAGGGACTCATGAAGAGACTGAACTTCTCCTACAGGGAAGACATATAGGTCAAGCACCTGATGTTGATGGTAAGGTTATAATTAATGATACCTCTTCTTTACCTCTTTCGGTTGGGCAGGTTGTAAAGGTCAGTATTACTGAGTCCTCTGAATTCGATTTAGTTGGAAAAGTAATCTGTTGAGAAAAGCTCAGAAACCGTATTTTTCCAATGCTCCCGTTGCTGTGCATTGGTTGGACCCGGCCCCGCTATTGTATCCAGAGCTTGCATCGTCGAAGTCGGCAAACTGGTTCCACCCAGTTCCAATGTAGTTGTCATCAATATTACCAGATCCATCCATATTATCACTTAAGAGTTCATCGTCTGGATTAATGAGGTCTATAGAACTGTCTGCTGTAAAAGGTTTATTCCACTCTCTTACTAGAAGCCTTATTCTAGCTTTAATTTCTCCTGAGTTGTTGAGACAGTTGTATGTATAAAATGGGTTAGCTTCGTTAAACTTACCAGCTGTAGCATCATTAGCATCGGCGTTTTTTGTAATAGCATCCCAAGAGATATCATTATAGATATAACTACTGGATTGCCCATTTGATAGGACTGCTTTACATTGATTACTTTTTGTAAAGTTTGCCAAGTAAATATTGAGGTCACTTGTGATATCAGAGTCATTTACACTATCAGGAGCATCGTAATTAAAAGTTTGGGTTGAATTAGTTGCTGTGACAACTCCAATTCTATCAGTTATATCTTGTGCAGAGAGCTCAGTTAATTTCGAAAGAGGTCCTGACATGCAAGAAAGTTTACTACCAGTACAATTGCTTGGGAATGCATCTAACCCGTCATTAGTCGCATCACAGATGTAATTCCAAGAATCCGTTGTAGTATCACAAGATGCTTCACTTGTTTTTAGAAGGTCTATTGACTCTGTATAATCATAGAAACCATCTCCATCGGTATCAGTGAAGCACTTCTTTTCTCCAGACTTTATATAGTTGACTGGATTCACGGTAATTTGACCATCATCACAAGGATCATCGCATAGTTCTGTCGAAGAAGTATAAGCTTGTCCGTAATTACCATCTTGAGTTCCATCTCGGGAATGGTATTCAGGTATATCGTTGCCACTGTTCCACTGATTTTTGCAAATTTCGTCTTGGTAGGCACCTGTGGCTTGAAAGACGTTTTTTGATGCTGGGTCTGATTTTTTATATTGCTTTTTGAAGAAGCCAAAGGGTAAATGTTCTACAAAAGGACATATACCGGATGTTTCGACAGCTAAAGCCAAACCATTTTTTTGAAGATCATGTTCTCCTATATCTATGTAGCATAAGATATCTTTGGTGTCTGTTTTAGGGTCATTATTTATTTGGTCTAATGTAACTCTACAATCAGATCTACTATGTCCTTGTCCTTCTTTGTGAAGAATTGCGTTTGATAATGAATTACTGGAGAGGTTTAGCCTCAACTTAAAATGTTCGTGTACTTTAAGTTTAAAGTCGTGGGTTTCAAATCCAGAGTCATTATATACTGTAACAGTGAAGTTCTTCGTTTCAATACCATTATTTGGAGTTCCTTCTATCACTCCTGTTGAGCTATTCATAAATAACCCAGAAGGAAGATCTGGTGATATAGAAAAGCTTAAAGTAGTGTTACCACCCTTATTAAGTATAGGGGCCAATCTAAAAGTTTCGCCGACATAAGCATTATAAATATGATCAGTCTGAATATGTGTTATGGAACTTGCATCCGGTGTCGACTCAAAGGTAATATCGTTTAGAATACCCTGATCAGTTGATATATCCCCATAAATCACGTTTATGGAGATTGAAGAAGAATCATTTTGGTAGTTTACAACACCACTTGCTTTATAGTTTGTATCTAACGAGTCTACGGTCGAGCCAGTAGTTATATAAGCTCCATTAAAAAAGGTGGAAGATGGAGGAGAGACATCTGGGTCTATGCTGACAATAAGATTATCTGAAGTGATATCTTTTATTGTAATTTGAGTATTGTTTGCATAATAGTCGTTATTTTCAGAAAAAGAACCTTTTACGATTCTTACGTAGACATCAGTTGATGGGTCAATGTGAACTATCTCGGCAATATGATCAGCAGTGTCTTCATTATTTCCATTTAAAATTAATTGTCCATTAGTAGCATCGGTACCCGTGGTTAATTTAAATGCGGCATTGTAGTATTCGACATCCTTGATTGAAGCTACAGGCTTATTATAGTTATAGGCAGTGTCTATTTGTTCATTCTTTTTAAACTCACCTTCAAGCACTTTAACCAGAAGGAAGGGGTCAGAAGGCGAGTTGTGTATTTTTTCTTTAACGATACCTTTAGCACCTCCGGAAGAAACAATATGATCTCTCTTATCAACGCTCGCATCTGTTTCAGATAGTTTTAAAATGGCATCTCGTGAATAGGAAAGAAACTTTGGAGGGTCTATAATACTCAGAGTAAGCACAGTTGAAATTTCTTTACCCAAAATATTTTTTGCCTTAACTGTGAAGTTTGCATTATTTATTGTTGAAGTTGCAGTTCCATCTATTCGACCTGTAGTTGCATCAAAGGTTAAATCACTTGGTAAAGAAGGTGAAATTGTAAAATCTTGGAGGTCCGCGGTATGATCTGGTTCTATGTCGATATTGTTTCCGACTTGAAATATTCTTTCGCTTGTAGAAATTTTGGTCTCTGACCATATATAATCGCTTGAATTATCTACTTCTGTTCCCATCTTGAAGGAAGAACCAGTTGTTGCATCAGTAACTTTAAGTTGAATAACGCCAAAGTTTTTAGAAATGATGTCGGCTTTTGTACCTTCTTTACTAGTTGAAAGGCTTTCTCCTACTTTGAAGTTAGTACTGTCTTCAAGGATAACTTTGAAGACATCATTAGTATTTAACTTATAATTAAGGTTATCGACTACGTTGGGTTTTTTGTTCCAAACTGTTATCCATAATGAGGTTGATTGAGTTTCTCCGTTTTGGTTTCTGACGGTGAAGTTAAATTGGGTTGGCAAAAATTCCAAAGGAGTTCCATCAGCTGTTGCGTCTCCTGAAGTTTCGCTAAAGCTTATATTATATTTTGGCAAATTAAGAGGAGGACTGACGGAGTAATCGAGAGTTTCATTATTTTTTTTATCTTCCGGAGGATTTAATGTTGGAGCTAGGTCTACAGTCGAGTCTGTATTGTTGAAAAAATGGATAACCTTTTCAATTTTGTTTTTCTTTCCAAAGTAGTGGTTTCCTATATCTATAAAATCACCGGCTTTGAAGTTCGCATCTTCACTTTGAATTTTAACAATGACCGTATTGTAGGTATCATCGATAGTATCTACAGAAACATCTGCTTTATAACCGTCTTGGTTAATGATTGTCTTATAGTCACCGTTATCCCTGATTGGGTGATAAGAGCTGAATAAGCCTGAATCATTGTAGAGGTAAAATTCACCAGAGTCTGGCTCAATTTCAACAATTGAGCTTAACTCAAGTAGGATGTATTTCCCTATCTTTTGTTTGTATGTAATGCTATCTATTTTTGTGGTGACAGAAAGGTCAAAAGTGGTTTCATAATCTGCGTCTGAAGCATGTTTCCCTTTGACTGTAAACCTTGTTTCCGATAAAAATGATGTAGGTTTTCCACTAACCTCACCTGTTAGACCATTAAATTCAAGGCCTATCTGCTCAAGTTTTTCCCTCGGATCAATTGAAAAAGTCATTTCGCTTTCATTTGTGAAAGCTTTACCCGATGATGTGGAATAAAGCTTTAAAGAAAAAGATGAATCGTCTTCATTGTTTTCGCTACTTTCACTAGACTGAGATGGTATGAACCTTTGGAGTTTATGAGGCCCAGTTTTGTCATAGTCAATGCCAGTTGGAACCTCAGTTGTGAATTTAGGAAGCTCTTTGTAAGGGTCTGAAGGCGGTTCTTCATTAAAGCTGTCTATGCTATCAGGAAGGCAGCTGACAAATATTATCATGATGAAAAAATGAATTAGTAAGTGAATCCCCTTCATGTCCTCTATTATCGTTATTTTGATAGAAATAATTATGAATAGAGAAGATAATATTTTATAAATCAAAGTCTTCCTGGATTTTTTTTCAGTAAAAGTTGAGTCCTTAACTTGATTAATGACCAACTTTTTTTCGAGTTAAACTTGTAACTTATCGAAATAATGATTTAATTGAATCTGGTAATAAAACTTAACAATAATTTCATTTTAATTAATGCGGAATTGTCTTATGAAAAACTTTTCGTTCGTATTTGTTTTTTTATTCATTTGTAACACTTCTAGCGCAGACTTATCCGACACTTTCTCAGGGTATGGGGAAAAGTTAAGGCCGTATTTTAAAAAGTTTTTAGGCGATAAAAGGACCGACAAGTTACTAGGAGTAAAAAAGTCGGGAATTAAAATGCCTAAAATTCCTGAGGTTAGGAAAGATGCAAGGAACGTAAACCTTTTAAGAAAAGGGAAGAGAAATTCAGGTAATAAAAAATTATCCAGAAGAAAGAAACAAAAGTATGACCTAGCTTTTATTAGAGAGATTACTAGAGTGACAAGGCAAATGAAGTCGACATTAAACGAAGATAAAAGATGGCTCAATGTTATGTCTCAAGGAGGAACAAGAGAAGGGGTTTATAGAGGAATTGTTTTAGAGGACCGTTACCTTAGGCTAGAAAGAAAGTCATTCCCTATTAACCCTAAGGTTTTAGAGTTTAGCTTACATTTTGCTAATAACTTTTTGTCACAGGATATTAAAAAATCTGCCTTGAGAAGATCAAACTTTTATACATTAAAAAAGGTCATAGTTGAAAGGTCTCTAGAGGTTTTAGATAGTTTTCCTCTTGAAAATGATGATCTCTATGATTGGTATGCCTTATTTTCTAGCTATTTGGCGAAAAAATACCCTCGTATTTGGGTGAATAAATTAAGGAAAAACTCTAACGCCAAAATACATAAGCATTGGGCTAAAAATGTGCCTGAGCAACATGTAAAATCAGAAGTAATTATTAAGATGCATAAAGTTTTTAACTTTCAGTTAAGCCGCTAGTTTTGAAAGATACTGTCAGTATCTAGAAAAGGGTTTTCTTCTTTTGTAATGATTGAAAAAAGCCTTTCCACTCCAAGAGCGATTCCGGCCGAGGGAGGTAATCCTTTTTCAAGTGATCTAAAGAGCGTATAAGGAGCTGGCAGAGAGTAATGATAGAGGTCTTCTTTAAGCTTTAGGTCTTTTTCAGCTCTTTTCTTTTGAGTTTTGAGGTCGCAAAGCTCGTTGAAGCAATTTGCTAGCTCAACACCTTCAATATAGACTTCAAATCTTTCGCATACTCTAGGATCGCTTTCTTTTAGAGTTGATAATGCGGAAAGGTGGTAAGGAAACTCGTAGAGTATGAGAAAAGGGTATTGTTTGAGACAGGGCTCGACCTTATTAAGAAAAAGGAGGAAAAAGTAATCATCCCAGGTCATTTTATCTTCATCTCTTCCTTCAGGAATGGGAATTTCGGGAAATGAGTTTTTAATAACTTTTTTTAGGTCATCGATTTTTAGTAGATCTAAAATGTCTATATTGAGGTGCCTTTTAAAAACCTCAGCGATAGTTAATGTATGAACTTTTTCAATGGGAGTCCTTCCCAAAAATTTTTCGTTTAAATAAACCCATAGTTTTGTACAGTCATCCATTATGTCTGTGTAATGGGAACCAGATCGGTACCATTCGAGCATAATGAACTGGTTTCTGTGAATGGAAGAACTTGGCTCATCTCTGAATGAATGTGAAAGGGTAAAAATCTTTTCCATACCTTGGGAGAGAAGTTCTTTCATAAAGAATTCTGGAGATGAGTGGAGGAAAAGACCTTGATTTTTATTTTGAGAGCTACTTAAACTCGGGGAAACTTTGAAGGGGTGTATATGAGGTTCTATTCCGGGATGCGAAACCATCGGTGGAACGAGTACATCTGTAAAGCCATTTTCAATAAAAAAGTCCCTGATGGCTTGAATAAATTGAAATTTTTTCTTGAGGAAATTATGCATTTGGTCACCCCCTTTGCTAGAAGTGATAAGTATGTTAGTTGTCCCAAAAATTCAATATGAAAGGGAATAAAAATGGAAGCTCTAGTAAGCATTTTGCAGTCAGTGTATACGATTTTAGGTTTTTCTGTAGAAGCCAATATTGGCGATGTTCTAGGGGCTTTATCAGTACTTTATATTCTTTTAGCATCGATGACTCATTTCGTTGGGAAAAAAGAAGTATCAGGTGATTTAGAGAGAACTTCGAGTGATTTAACGAGTGTTGATGGTCGCTCTGATGAGGGGCAGGATTTAGTTAAGCCAGAGAAAGAAGTTAAAGTTGAAGAGAAGAAGGAAGAGGAAGAGCTCGAAGAAAAAAAAGAAGTCGTTAAACCGGTAGAAGCTAAGGTTTCTTGGGGGCAGAGGCTAAAAAGAGGACTTGAGAGATCAAGGGCCGAAGTGTGGGGTAAGTTGGAGAGTGTTTTTTCTGGTAATCAGCTAAATGATGACTCTCTCGATGAAATAGAAGAAATCCTCTATGGAGCAGATATTGGCACTTCTACTGTTTCTGAGTTGATAGATACTCTTCATGATAAATGCGGTAGTGAAGACTTTGGTGTTAAAGAGCTGAAAAGCTTTTTGCACGATTTTCTAAAAAATAAAATGGAGCCCATTCAAAAGAACCTTGATGGTTCATTGGCTTCTTTTAAGCT
>DKQD01000158.1 GCA_002474345.1 Bacteriovoracaceae bacterium UBA7317 | reverse complement strand
TGCATTGGAACCACTTTTTACTGCAAGGTATGAAGCAAATGCCACTCTACCTTCATTGGTTTCCAGGCCCAGCTGTGGGTTTTCCTTTTTAAATTGCTCTTTTACATAATCTATTTCTACACTTCTCATCTCTCTTAATTTTTGAGAGTTTTCTTTGTGCCCTGGTCGAATAACAAGGACAGCAACGAGACCAAGTGTTACGGCCAAAGCAGTCGTTGAAAAATAATACACGAAAGTTTTGACACCAATTTTACCTAAATCATCCATTGAAGGTAGAGAGCAAATACCTGCAACAATAGAAGAAAAAATAAGGGGAGCAATAATCATCTTAAGGGACCCTATAAAAAGGTCTTTTCCAAAAAGGTTAATCCACCAAAGGGAGTTTTGAAAAACCTCGGGGTCCATTTGTTTTTGAGACACATTGAGTATCCCCCCAGCTATTAAGCCAACAAACATTCCAAGCAAGATAAGGTGATGGAGTTTAAATTTCTTCATAATTTTCCCAATTCAACAGGTTCAGGTTCACTATAAGTATTTTTTATGAAATAAACGTAGTCTAAGTTAATTAAAATATAAAGAATAATTTCTAAGTAAAAGGTTTTTTCATTGATAAATCAGTTACACAATTTATCTTTATTATCACTTTGAAAAACCTTCTTTAGTTTTATTAAAAAGGTCGATACTTTGAAAAAAATGCCTGATACAGCTTTTATAATTAACCCATGCTCAAATGGTGGGAAAGCGTTAAGAGATTGGCAAAAAATACGACCTTTAGTAAAAGAGTTCTTTCCTCACTCTCAAACTTTGATGACGAATGGACCTGGTGATGCGACAGCATATTCTAAGAGTTTATTAGAGAACCACAACATAAAAAAAATAATATCAGTAGGAGGAGATGGCACCAACAACGAAATTATCCAATCATTTTTTGACAAGGATCATAAACTTAAAAGGAGTGATTGTTTATTTGGTCTGTTTCCTTTAGGAACTGGTTGTGACTTCTCTAGAACTTTGAAAATCCCAAAAAATCCCCGGCAATCACTTCAAATCTTAAATGATGGTCAAAATATCCTCTGTGATGTTGGATATATTAAGTTTTTAAAGGGGGAAATAGCGGAGCGGTACTTCTTAAACGCCTTCTCTTTTGGTTTATCTGGCTTCTCCGCTACTTTGATCAATGAAAAAGGCCATAAAAAATCAAAGTTTTCATACTTTTCCAAGAGTATCCAATCACTTTTTAAATACAAACCCCAAACCGTTGAGCTTTCGACAGAAGATAAAGCTCTTTATGAAGGTCCAATGGTTGTAGTTGCTTTAGCAAACGGAAAATACTTTGCTGCAGGAATGAAACTAGCGCCAGAAGCCGATTTACAAAGCGGTTGTTTTCAAACCATTTTAGTCAGGGATGGTAGAAAAAGAGACCTCGTTAAAAAGTTTTTCTCAGTATATCTTGGCAAACATATTGATGGAAACCTTATCCAACTATTTAATACAAGTTTTTTAAAGACCTCAACAACAGATCATATTCTTTCAGAATACGACGGCGAAGAGGGCCCTCCTCTGCCTTTTGAAGCGAAGTGCATTAAACAAGTCCTTCCTCTCATAGTCCCAGAGGGGTTTGTTTAAATCATTAAAAGTGACCTAAATAAACTTTCATGTTTGGTTAAAAATTCATGGTCAATTTTTCAAACATTCATCAATCTAATTGGTATTAAGCCCGAAAAGACTATAGAGGAAATACTCAATTATTGATAAATAAATGAAAAAACTAGCTCTTACCTTTATTTTTCTTTTTATATCGTTATTTAGCTCTAATGGAAGCTCTCGGGAACTTATATTAAAAGATGGAAAAGACTCCTATTCAGTAGGAATGTTCCTCGACATTCTAGAAGATAAAACTAATAAACTTACTATTCATGATGTTAGTAACCCACAGTGGTCATCGAAATTTAAAGAAAGCAAAGAAGAGATTATCAACTTCGGCTTCTCAAATTCGTCTTTTTGGGCAAGGCTTAAAATTAATAATACTTCATCAAGTGAATTCAAATGGTACCTCCTTCAGAACTTTGTTCTTCAAGATAAAATAAACCTCTATTATAAAGAGAATAATGAGTGGAAAGAAAAGTTTACGGGTGACTCTATTGCATTTTCTAAGAGAAAAATTAAATTAAGAGATCTCGCTTTTGAAATTAACCCCAAAAAGGAGACCACTTATTTTATTAGAGTAAAAGGAGTCGCCAACAAATTTAATCTAAAAGTTGAAAGGCTTAAAGTTCACTTGATTGAAAAAACGAGAGAAAACTTTATTTATGGGCTCTTTTTTGGTCTCGTTTTAACTCTTGTCATTTACAATCTTTTTATTTTTATCTCAACAAAAAGCCCTAGTTACCTCTTTTACTCCCTATACGCATCATCTATGGGTATTACTATCGGAACTTTTGAGGGGTACTCCCAGATGTTTCTCTTTCAAAACATACCATGGATGGGTAACAATGGCTTTTGCCTAATGGCAGGCGTCACTCTAGTTTTCCTTTATTTATTCACTGTTAATTTTCTAAGCTTAAAAAGTTCAAGGCCGAAAATATATAAAATTGCAAACTTCATACCTACTTTGGGTATAATAATAATTCTCCTTTCAGTCTTTGCTCCCTATGAAATCGGTATTAAATTTATGGTGGGAAGTATGGTTGTTTCCATCCCTACGATATTAATTATTGGTTTGTTTAGAACAAAAGACTATAGACCTGCTCGCTATTTTATTTTGGCATTTTCCTTTGTCCTTCTTGGAGTAATGATTATTACCCTGGAAATCCTTAAAGTTTTACCTTCCTCCTTCTTTACCAGGAACGCTTTTATTATAGGAAACTCTTTTGAAATGATTTTACTATCCATGGGTCTTGCAGATAGATTTAACTTCATTCAAGAAGTTTCACTCATTAGGGAAGAAGAGGCAAAAATTCTTCAAGCCAATTATGCAAAAACACTTGAAGATGAAGTAGCAAAAAAAACTTACCAGCTAGAAATTGAAAATATGAATATTGAGCATATGGTTGAAATTACCTATCAACAAAAAAAGGATCGAGACCTGCTTCTGGGAAATTTAAACCAAGGGTATTTAACTTTTAATAGTCATGGTGTCATCCATTTAGGTGCCACCAAAGTAACTGAAGATCTTTTACAGGCAGACCTTCAAGACTCGGAGGAGAGAGAAACAAAGGTTTGGGACGTTCTTTTCAAAAAGGTTGATATAGATAAAGAAACCTTCATAAACTGGGTTAACAAGGTTTTTCAAGCAAAACTCGCTTTTAAAGACTTAAAAACCTTGGCCCCTAAATTTTTTAAAGGATCCAAAGATAAATTTATCGAGCTTGAATTCAGGCCTATATATAAAGAAAATTCAAACCGTGAAGTGGATAGACTGATTTTAATTGCTTCAGATAAAACTCAAGAAATAGAGTTAAAACGACAGCTTAAGCAAGATGAGGAAGATATAAGGTTTATGAACAAATCCTTACAAAGGCCTCTTGAGTTTGTAGACCTCATTTTTGATTCAGAAGGTCTGATTCAAGAATATAAAAATATAAAAGACTCCAAAATCATTGAATCAAATGAAGAAAAAGGTGAGCTATACCGAAAGTTTCATACATTGAAAGCTAGGTTGGGTCAATTCAGCCTCAAGGCTTTAACCTTATCTATAAATAAAATTGAAACAGAAATTTCAAAAGCCAAACCAATCAAACAATCAGTTGATAATGAAGTTTACCAATTTGAGATAGACCTAAATAATTTTGTTAAAAAAAATAAGCTTATTGTTGAAGCGGCCAATAAGTTTTTAGTTGATGAAGGATCTGCGATTCAAGCAACAGAAGTTTACACAAAAGCTAAAGAGTTTAATGTGCAAAATAATTTTTTAAACTTCATCAAAACTAATTATATTCTTTCCGACTTAAAAGAAAAGTTTTACCGCTACAAAGACCTTGTTGATGAGATTGCCGAGTCTCAGGGAAAAAGTTTAGACTTTATTATTTCTGGAGATAATATCCAAGTCAACAGTCAAAGTTATTCGGACTTTGTAAACTCAATGATCCACATATTTAGAAATATGATTGATCACGGTATAGAATCTGAGGAAGAAAGGGAGATTAAAGATAAACCTAGAAAGGGTACAGTTAAAGCTCATTTTCAATTGAATAGCGAAGATTTTCTTATCACTTTAGAAGATGATGGCAGGGGTATTGACCCCCAAGTAATCAAAGAAAAAATTCTTGGAAAAAAACTTAAATCAGAAGCTGATATACAAAGAATGAACGATTTAGAAATTATTAATTTAATATTTCTTGCAGGTTTCTCTACAAAGAGCAGTGTTTCTTTAATTTCTGGACGAGGCGTAGGAATGGAAGTCGTAAAAAAGGAAATAGAGAAATTAGGCGGAGAAATAAAACTGACTTCTTTAGTTGACAAAGGTACTCAGTTTAAAATAAATCTCCCCCTATTTCGTTAACTTTAATTCAACCTGCACAGGAAAATGATCACTGATTTGCAAAGCCTTTGCTTCTGTAAGGTTCCACTCTTTTCTTATATTAAAGACTTCGGCCTTTTTCTCTCTGACAAAGCTTGATAACGTTTGGGTCGTTATAATTTTATCATATGCGCAGTGGGTGGAACTTCTTGTTGTCGTATCCTCATCTCTGTCTATGAGGTTGTCAAAAAAATCACTTCGGTTAAAAAAGGCATTATCCAGGTCTTCGTCACTTATATAGCTGCAATCTGCATTCAAGTCGCCCAAAATAATAGCGTCAGAGTCGTTAAAATAAGACTCTCCAAAGTGGTATACATCTTTTATTCTTCTTACTTCTCTAACAACATCACTAGGCTTTACATGAACACCGACCAAAAAAAAGTCAATATTCCTTTTTCTAAGTTTTAAATAAATAAGAAAAGGTTCACGCTCGAAATCGTCATATTCATCAGGATAAATGACAGTCTCTGATATGTTGACTTCTTCAAAAACTCTTTTCTTGTAAAAGTAAGCATACTGCTCTTTATAAGAACTTCTCCCGAGAGGCCGCG
This sequence comes from Bacteriovoracaceae bacterium UBA7317, assembly GCA_002474345.1. GTDB lineage: Bacteria > Bdellovibrionota > Bacteriovoracia > Bacteriovoracales > Bacteriovoracaceae > UBA7317. The sequence goes on along the minus strand of DKQD01000158.1, from coordinate 30,411 downwards.
TTATTCTGTAATCATATTCCTTCGACCTCTTATTTAAAGCAGCATACAGCTTGTGGACAGCACTCAAATTTTTATTTCTTATTTCTTGAAGAAAAATAACGTCGTATCTTTTTATTAGTCGAACAAAATAATCAAATACTTTCTCATTTTTAATTTTTTTGCTTCCAAATGTCTTTGTATTAAAAGCCGCGATTTTAATATCTTTAATGGGAGCAGGAGTGAGGTTCGCAAAGTCCTTCGAGTATAAGTCTAAAGAAGTTAAAAAGAGGAGGAAAAAAATAGAGGTGACAGAATGTAGGAGACTCCTCCCCAGTCTAAAGGAAAACAAAAGTGTTCTAAAAAGATCGAAAACTTTTTTTTGATTTAAAATCATTTATTCAATAATATCCTCTTTCTTCTTTTCTATCATGTTAGTTTTTAAATAATTTTAAAATAGCTTTAAAATAGTTTATTTTCTTCTTTTTAGTTATAATTCGGCAATATTAAGAGAGAGACTTACTTCTTTGGAGTTAAAGGTGAAAAAGGACCATCTCAAATGGCTTGACATGTATATAGAAAACTGTAGGCAACTAAACAAATCTGAACACACCATAAAAAATTATCGTGCAGACCTTCTCAAGTTTTTAACTTGGTACGAGTCACATCATAGAGCAAACATCTCAAAGGCAAAAGGTGAGACGATAGGCCAATACAAAGATTTTTTGTCTAAGGGAGGAAGAGTTTACAGCTCTCTTTCTGGAAAAGAGAAGTTTCTCGGTCATTTTAAAAAAACATTTCTTTCACTTTTTAAAAGAAAGAACCCAACAGCCAATACTTCTCTTCCTACCAGGCTACTTTTTGAGCAGAGACCATTGGCAGTTGGGTCCAGGAGAAGGCATATTTCCGCCGTTAAAAACTTTTTTGAATTTCTTAAACAAAGTCATGAAGACAAGGGAAAACTCTTTTCAAAAAATCCAGTCAAATCAAAAATTCATGCCATAAAACTCAAAGAAATGGATGTGACTCCAACAAAAAACTTAAGAAGGGACGATTGGGACAAGCTTGAAAAAATGGTAATAAAACCAAAAGAAAGACTCATCATCCACCTTCTCTATTGGGGTGGTCTCCGTTTAAGTGAACTTTCAAACCTCAAAGTCTCTGACTTCGATACAAAAAACAAAACAATCAAGTTTATTAGAAAAGGAGGATATGTTCACACACTTATTGTCCAAAAGGCACATGATATCTTTTATAATTTAGACTACCATCTCCTCCAAAGAGAAGTAGAATCTGATTTTATTTTCACCAATAAGCAGGGAAATCAAGTTTCAACAAAAACAATGTATAACCTTATAATGAGGCTTTTAGTTCAAGCAGGTTGCCGCGATGGTTTAACACCTCACAGTTTTAGAAAAGCTTGTGCCACAAACCTATATATAAAACATCAAGACCTCCTCCTTGTTAGGGATTACCTAAACCATTCTGATGCTAAAATAACCCAGACCTATATTGATAAGGCAACATTGCATGGTGTTCATAGAGAAATGGGTCTCACCCAGTGAGTTGAGGTGCGATGGGATTTGACAACCGCCCTTTTAGAAGAAACAATGTTCCATCAATTAACGCGACTAACATATAGAGTAACTTTGTTCTAGGGAGTTATTTATGGATATAAGCGGATCACGCATACTCCTTTTAGGCGGTGCGGGACTTGTTGGGATGGCAATAACCAGGCGTTTACTTAAGCACCACCGTCCTAAGACAATCATTATTACATCACTTTTTGAAAATGAAGTAGAGCAGGCCATTACCGAATTAAAACCGATAAGCGGTGACACAGAAATCCTTGGTTCCCACGGGAATGTGTTCGTAAGAGAAGAGTTTAGAGTTCTAGGCCGTGCAGATATTTTGGATAACGATGAGAGAAGAAAAAAACTCATTGACGACACATTGGACCCCCTCGACGACAGCATCTGCCTCTCAAACTCACTTTATAAACTTATTCAAGAAACAACTCCACACATTATAGTAGACTGTATCAACACGGCAACGGCCCTGGCTTACCAGGATATTTTTGAGCAATCAAGAAGCCTTTATCAGATGATGAAAGAGCAGGTATCAAACAATGCTTCCAAAGAAATTGAAAAGCACATGGAGGTCCTTCTCGCAAATCAATATACGCCTCAACTAATAAGACACGTTCAGATCTTATGGCGGGCACTTAACGATGCTAAGGTAAAAACATACCTTAAAATTGGAACCACTGGAACAGGTGGAATGGGCCTCAATATTCCTTACACTCACTCGGAAGATAAACCATCCCGAGTTCTCCTTGCAAAGTCAGCTATGGCCGGCGCCCACAGCATGCTCCTTTTTCTTCTAGGTAGAACTGCACCAGATGCTATAGATGAAGAGAAGCTTTGGGGAGGTGACCGTAATATAAAACCAAGAGCTCCAATCATAAAAGAAATTAAGCCGGCGGCAGCCATTGCATGGAAGAAGATTGACTTTGGCCCTGTCAAGCATAGGGGACAACTGGTTCCTCTTTTTGACCATACACCAGATGAAGCTTTAGATTTTCACGTTTCTCTAAAAGAATCGGCAAAAGCTTGGAAACCTATTACGAAAGATGGGGATACGACTTATCTAAAAGCACCCTACATTGATACAGGTGAAAATGGCATATTTTCCAAAGGTGAGTTTGAAGCTATTACAGATGAAGGGCAAATGGAGTTTATTACACCAGAAGAAATTGCGGTGGATGTAGAGCAGGAAATTCTGGGTGGAAATAGTGGGTCCGATATTGTTAGTGCTCTCGATTCAACAGTCTTAGGACCTACATATCGAGCAGGTTTTCTCCGTTCTCGGGCCCTAGAGCGCTTGAGACTTCTCGAAAAGGAGCATGGAGTTCCAAGCATTGCATTTGAAAACTTGGGACCTCCAAGGCTCACCAAGCTTCTGTTTGAAGTTTTTATGATTAGATCAGGACCATTTGCAAAACTGTTTGATGGTGACCTACCTTCCCCTGAGGAATTATCAAAAGATTTGGAAAGACAAATTCTGGAAAATGAAAGTTTACGCTCGACGATTCTTTCCGTTGGAATTGCTATTGTTCTGCCAAGTGAGAAAGTTCTTAGAGGCCCCCGACTTGTAATACCAAGCAAATGGGACATACCAGAAGACAGGGAACTAAATCAAAGTGATCTTAACCTATATTGCCAACAAGGATGGGTTGACCTTAGAATATCAAATATGGCCAAGTGGATAAAGCGTTTCCAAACGATGAGAGAGGAAACTGAAAAAATAAAGGATCACACTGGCTCTGTTTTTGTTAGAAACCCAACTTTTTGGGAAAGGGCAGACCGTCATCAAAGCTTAGGAAATATCGTGAGTTGGATTTTTCTAAAAGAAGATGACGGTGAAAGGATCAAAAGGTAAGAGTTTCCTTTCCCTATCAAGGATGACATGGGTTGAGGTTTATAAAGGTTTCCTTTTTTTCACTCCTTGTGGCTTTTCTTCCTTTTTATCTAAAGGAAGTTAAAGCTTATGTTAGCTTTGGTTCATTCACCCCAGCGCTCCTTAAATACCAGGTTGACTCATATGGGACGACAAACTTCCTGGACCTTAACTTTATGCTGGGAGGACACCTTAAAATACCCCTAAAGTTTAAATATCTTAAGAACCACTTTTTCCGTCCAGAGGTAGGCCTTATTTTTGAGTCAAGCGAAATGGACGATGAGTATTTTAGAAGTACAACCTACATTCTCTATAGCCTTGCTTGGGAATTCAAAAGAAATACATTCCTCCGCTATGGAGTAGGAACTTTCATAGATAGGGTTGGAGGCATGGGTGGTAGTAAACTTCAAAATAATGGCTCATCTTACGCAACCTTCTATAGACCTATAAGTACGGTTTTCAGCTACACAAGTTCCATTAACCTGGGTATCGAATACGAGCTAACCTATAGAGGCCTCCCTCTCGAATCCAGAAAATACAGGCCCTTAATCCGCTTTGAAACATTTACTTTTAGCCCTTTAAACTCCAAAAAACGCGCCTTAGGAGTTTCTGTCAATATGCTCTTTATCCCAAAAAAAGGAGTCTTCTATGATTAGCTTGGGCAAAGTATTAAAAAATATAACCGTCCTAGGTCTTCTTGGATTAACAATGACCTCCACAAATGCATTTGTTCTACTAGGTTCTTCCGCTCCTCCGCGTTACCCATCTGGAGACATTCAAATTAAACTTGTTGGAAACCAAGCCTGCTCAACAATAACCGAATCAACCGAAGAACTTATCGAGATCGCAAGAGAAGCCGCCGATGACTTTTGGAATACAGTTCATACAAGTTCTATCAACCTAATGGTGACTGGTAAAGTCTCAGCTGGTGGCAAAGATATAGCAGACTTCATTTCCGCAGCTAACAACAATATAGTTATTGGGTGTTCCACTGATAGTATTATTTACTCAACTTCAACTATTGCAGTTGGGGGCTATAGCTACACCTCTGGTAACTTAAAAGGCTATGTTGCACTTAATGACCACTCTGGAAGTCCTTTTCCCAGCTTATCCAGAAGGGATAAAGTGGCCACCCTGGCCCATGAAATAGGTCACGCCCTAGGTATAGGCCATAGTGAAAAAGACTTTGCTCTCATGTTCTATGCTTCCGGTGCCGTTTACAATTATTTAAGCCAAGATGATGCTGACGCTATAACTTACCTTTACCCTCATGACTCAACCTTTAACGGCCTTGGAGGTAACTGTGGCTCTATTTCTAAATTGCCTGAACCTTATGATGGGAATAAAAAAAATTCACAGACTAAAAAAACTCTTATAATTCGGTTCTTTGCTTTTATAATAGGGTTTTCAATTATTTCTTCAAGAAGATTAATCAAAAGACTTTACCACAATATTCTTAAGGTACGTTGTAACCTTGTTTATAAGCTTCTTGTTTCAAAATGGCCATCCGCTCAAGAAGTTGAGCGCAAAGCTTAGTGATTATCTCACCATCTTCTTTAAAGTTAGAAGACCTCAACCAGTTCAGGTCATCACTTATTCCATTCAGAGACTTTAATTTATTCCATAACTTGATAAAGGCCTCCTGATCTTTAGATGGGATACCTAAAGCATGGAGCTCGTGAATGGCCTCTTCATCTAAAACCTCTTCAAGGTCAAGTTTTCCAAAAAAGAAATCTTTAATTTCCTGGTGAGTTAATAGATGGACTAAAAATGCCCTTTGATCATCATTAAAAGTTTTACGAGTCATAAGCTCCTTCTTTTTCTCTTTTTGCCTTAAATAAAACCCATTTTAAGAAGACTTTGCCATCTCATTCATTTTAATAGATCTTCCCAAAAAAAAACATCCTTTGACTCTTTCCCCTTTTTCTTCTCTTAGAGTTTCAAACCGAAGCTCTCCTCTAAGGTTATTTTTTTTTGCCAAAGACAACACGTAATCAAAACTATGTTTAAAACGACCATTAGAGCTAAAAAGCCAATCTTTTTCAAGACCCTCTAAAACCTCAAAAGAAAAAAGCAAAAAACTTTCCGACCCGATGACCCCGCAACTTTTCTTAAAAAAACCTTCCAAGTTTCCTAAATAGGGAACAGTGTCACAAGCAACGACTAAATCAAAAATTGTATTTTGCTTTTCTTCTTTTTCTAAATAATTAAAGAGGTCATCTTCATAGAGTTTAAGATAGAGGTCTTTTTTTTCTGCTTCTTTTAGCATCTTTATAGAAAGGTCAACTCCAACCAATAAGCAATTTTTTAACTCTCTCTCTAGCTCACTAGCAAATAGTCCGGTTCCGCAACCTAAATCAAGTACCGAAAGAGGCCCCTCTTTCTTTTCCACTTTTTCCAAAAAGAACTTTACAAGCTTTTTTGGTGTCTTATAGTGAAGTTTATTTAAAAGGTGGTTCTCAAAATGATCGGCATAACTATCAAAAAGCTCCTTTACAGTTGAAACGCTCAAGGATTCAATTTTAAAATGCCTCTCTTCAATTAGAGTATCAATTATATATTGGACCTCCTTATGATTCGGAATTTTATCAAGCGCCTTTTTAAAGTGATAGATTGATTTTTCTGAGCAGCTTAAAAAAAGATAAACCTTGCCTAAAATAAAATCCAAGTCAAAGGATTCGTCACCAAGTTTACCGGCTTTTTTCAAAAACCCTAAAGACTCACTAAAATGGCCACGAAAAAGTAAGTGCTTCCCCATTTTTAAGTAAAGCTTGGAGTCCTTTGGTCTTTTGGCAATTTCATCCATGATGCTGTCAAAGCATAGGCCCACTTTTTACACTCCATTAAAAAGGTTTACTCATCTTATTAAGTTTTTCTTTTTTTTTCAAAAAAGCCTACGGTTTTCTTTTTTTTAACCGACTTGGTTGGTTACACAAAGCAAAATTATCTTATTTTTCTTTGGGTAATTAAGCTTTTGGGTGGCCCCCCCCTTTGCTACCCAAAAGCTTGTTTTTTATAGCTTTTCATCCCTGATCATTCGTACTAGCTTTTTGCCTTTTCAAATGATCCGTACTACATTAGCGCTTTAATTTCAGGGAGAAACAGCCATGGCGAAACTGAAATTGGCCCTTTTAGGTCGAGGAAAAACCGGGTCAAAAGTTATCGACCTTGTTAATCAAGAAAATGAGTCGAGAAAAGAAGCCGGTTTTTCAATAGAGTTGACAACCTTTCACCGTCAAAAGCCCCCTACTTTCGAGGATTTGAAGAGTAAAGATGTAATCCTCTCCTTTTTACCAGGAGAACCCTTTAAAGAGCTTATCCCCCTTTTAATTGAAGTAGAAAAGCCTGTTGTGACAGGTAGTACAGGCTTTAGCTGGCCCTCAGGCCTTGGAGAAAGCCTAAAAAGGAAAAACTTGACATGGGTTTATGGATCAAATTTTGCGCTTGGTATGAACCTCGTTAAAGAGGTGATTGAAATTATGGGTAAAGCAAATCAATTATTTGATCGAGAACCAAATTTTTCAATCCACGATATTCACCATACCAAAAAGCTTGACTCTCCCAGTGGTACAGCACTGAGTTGGCAGGATTGGCTTTCAAAAAAGGCCTCGATAACTTCTGAAAGAGTTGGGGATGTTGTAGGTACCCATGAGCTCTCTTTAAAGACAGAATTTGAAAATATTTCTCTAAGGCATGAGGCCCTCGATAGAAAAGTGTTTGCCCACGGGGCACTCTGGGCTTCAAAAAGGATCCTTAAGGGTAGCTGGCCCTCAGGCCTCTTACCTTTTTCCGAAATTGCAAAAAAGGAGTTGTTTAAATGAAAATAAAGCCTAGCTTAGACAAAACGATTATCTGGACCGCTATGGTTACTCCACTCAAACAGTCAGGGGAAGTCGATTATGACTCGCTTTTGAAACTTCTTAAAGAGCAAGAAAAAGCCTCACATGGGGTCCTTATTCTGGGTAGTACAGGCGAGGCCTTAAACCTTAATGAAGAAGAGAAGAGGGGTATATTAGACTTTTGCTTTAACCAGGGCCTCAATATACCTATTATGTGTGGAGTTCCTGGTATCCACCTGCCTACCACTCTTCAGTGGTTAAAGACTTTAGAGGAGTATCCCATAGATGCCTACCTGATGGTGACCCCTCTATACGCAAAACCCGGAGACTTAGGCCAATACCATTGGTTTAAAGCATTGTTAGACGCTTCTACAAAACCGAGCGTACTCTACAATGTCCCATCAAGAGCAGGGACACCTCTCTCATTTAATGCTCTTAAAAAGCTTAAGGACCATCCTCTATTTTGGGGAATTAAGGAAGCAAGTGGATCGGTTGAAGAATTTAAAAAGTATAAGAGTACAGTTCCACATATAAAAATTTACAGCGGTGACGATGCTATGATGCCTGCTTTTGCCAGAGAGGGTGCTGAAGGTCTTATTTCTGTGGCCTCTAACAGTTGGCCTCTCGCGACTGGTCACTACGTAAGAAAATGCCTCGAAAATAGACTGACAAAAGAAGAAGCCTCTCTTTGGAAAAAAGCTTCTGACTCACTTTTTACGGCCAGCAACCCGGTCCCAGTCAAAAGACTTCTTAAAGAGGTTTCTATTATTGAGTCAGCTCATTGTAAATTACCTCTCCATCACGAAGACCTAAAAAGTATAGATGAACTCAAAGAAGCCAATAAACTCGTTGAAAGGTGGCTTCAAGAATCCTGCTAAACAATAAAAGGAATAATTGCTATGAATAATTGGAAAACTGTCATTGAGAAATTAGAAACTGGTGAACTAAGATCTGCAGAAAAGGTTGAAGGTAAATGGGTTGCAAACACTGCTGTAAAAGAAATGATTTTAGAGGCCTTCAAAGCAGGTCACTTGGTTGAGGAAAGTGGCTTTGTGGATAAGCACAACTTAATGCCGCAATCTTTTACTCCTCAAAGAAATATTCGACTAGTGCCTGGTGGAAGTTCAGTTAGGTCTGGAGCTTATGTTGCTTCTGGAGTCATCATAATGCCTCCTTCATATATAAACATTGGCGCTTATGTTGATGAGGGTACGATGGTTGATAGCCATGCTCTTGTAGGATCCTGTGCACAAATTGGAAAAAGAGTCCACCTCTCTGCAGGAGTTCAAATTGGTGGTGTTTTAGAGCCGATTGGACTCACTCCCGTCATAATAGAAGATGATGCCTTTATTGGTGCTGGGTCAGTTATCGTTGAAGGTATTCAAATTGGACCCCGTGCTGTCATCGCCCCAGGAGTTTCATTGTCTAAAGGCGTTCCTATTTATGATTGCATCAATGAAAGGTTATTGGAAAAAGGGGCGCCTATTCCAGCAAATGCTGTGGTTGTACCTGGCTCCAGACCAATTAATTCAAAAAACCCTTGGGCAAAAGAACAAGGCCTTGCCTTAAATTGTGCCCTTATTATTAAATATAGGGATGAAAAAAGTGACGCCTCTTTAGAGCTAGAGTCTTTATTAAGGTAAAAAGCTTTAAACTAAAAAACAGAGGATCGACCCCTTTTAATGGGGGTCTTTCGCAAATGACTTTTCAAAATCCTGAATCGACTTAAGTAGGCTATCCCTGACATAAATATGCCCATGCCCAAGAGGCCCGTTTACCTCGCCATAGGCTCCGTGCGCCAGATAAAGGGCTTGATCAATCAGCCCCCAGAGGTGAAGTGAGATTCTCTCATATTCAATGTCTGATTCTTTTTCTTTTAAAAAATCGAGGATAAATGTATGCCCAGGGGTTAAACTTCCATTCTCAGCTTTTTCTTTAACACGCTTTGTACTCATAATCCCCGAATCGAAAAGCATCTTCTTAAAATTAGAGTGGAGGCCTTCATTTTCCTTGAGAACATCATAAATTTTAAGACCTAAACTCTCAATATTGAGTTGATCACCATGACTTTCTATATTTTCCTTTAAGCTATTAAAAAGTTCCTCAGAGAGAAGAATAAGAATTTCACCCATAAGGTTTTCTTTTTTTGAAAAATAGTAATTGATAGATGCCACATTAACCGAAGCTCTTTTGGCTATTTCCCTTACAGAAGCGCTTTCAAAGCCCTTCTCTTTAATAAGCTCTTGAGTCGCTTCTAAAATCCGCAGCCTCGTTTTTTCAGATTTTTTCATGACAAATCCTTTTTTGTCCCTACTGAGAAATCTTAATTTATATATTTTAAACACCATGAGATTTCTCAAAATTGAAAACCTAAGGGAAAGTTAAGATCATAATTTCAAGCACATACAGACCATAACTTAATTTTGAAAGATTGTACTTCTCTGCTGATTCTAATTCTTATGACAAGCTTTTATGTCATTGAACATGTAATATTAACCCGTAAAAAGATTTTATTTTCTTATTCAGTTCAATCGGTTTCCCTATTTTTGAAGTAAACCTTCCTCCTATTCCTACCCAAAAGGGTGATTTCAAAACAACATAGTCTTCCTCATCACTGAGGGACTGAAACAAAACTTTGCCATCCAATACAACAAGCTCAGTTTCATTAAAAGCAACCCCTTGCTGGATTATAAAATCTGTTCCCCGAATGACAATCTTGGCCTTTTGAGTGAATAGAAACCCTCTTCTCGTTTTTTCCTTCAAATCTTCAGGTTTTCCTTCTTTAAGACTGGTCCACCTTAAAGCTCCTTTTTTTAAAAGAAGCTTTTTCTCCTTTTCAGACCCAAAGTTTATTTCAAGTTGACTTCCGGGAGCTAAAACAATACGTGCGTTCCAATCAGGCAAAAGAATGCCCAAAAAACTTTTTTTCGAAACTTTCAAAAGTCCACTTTTTTTCAGCTTATCCCCTTTTTTCAACACCCTTTGATTATATGAGCTCTCTCCTTTAAGCGTTTCAACTTGAAAATTGGTCAAAGCAAAGCATGAGTTTTGGTATGAAAAAAATTGAAAAGAAAACAATATTGAAACTAAAATATATATTTTACGAAAAACATTGAAAGAAGTTGCAAACATAAAGCGTATCTCATTTGAATAATGTTTTTAAAAATTCCTTTATCGGTTCTTTAAGATTCTAATTGAGCCAAGGGTTTAAGGTTGATAAACTAGAATAATGAAGCGAACAAGAAAAGACTTTCTCTCACCTCACCATTTACTTTTTGTAAGCTTATTTCTTTTTTTTAATTCTTGCAGTACCCCTCCAGAACCCTTGGCCATCAAAAAAAGTTTTAAAAGAAAAGTCCTGCCTCTTTCATTAGAAATAGACCAAGAAATTTCTAAATTCCTTATTCAAGAACCAGACCAAGAGCTTTCAATAAAACTTTACAAACTTATTAGGGGGAAGGACAAACTTGTCTCGCACCAAAATATTAAGGGAATAAAGATTCCTTCCGTTATCAGGTTAAAAGTTAAAGAAAGTAAGGCCGACAGATTGCTAGGGCCTGTTTACACCGTTTTCGTTCGCCTGAATGTTAATTCCAAGGACAAGTTTAAAGGCCTTCTCATAATTCCTCACTGGAGGAACACTGAAAGACCTCTCTCACTCACTTTAAGAAAATACTAAAAGAAGCTAAAGCCTCAATTTGTTCCACGCTTTTGTTCTACAACGACTTTTGTTCTATTTGTTCCACGCTTATGAATCTTATTAAGAACTTTCATACTTATCGTGATAGATACCAACCGCTGTTAAAAAAATGGTGCATATAAGTGGACCATAAAAAATTCCCGCCATACCAAAAACACTCATACCACCAATGATGTAAAAGAGAACAAGCAAGGAGCTAATCCCAACCCTTTGACCAATAAAGCTTGGCTTAAAACCCTTCTCAACGACCAAAGAAACCACAGTACAATAGATAAAAAGAAGAATCGAGGTCCACACCTTCCCAACAACAAAAAAATAAAGACAAGCAGGAATATAGACTAGACTTATTCCCACAAGAGGAACAAATGCAAGAAGACTCATCATTGTAAACCATAGGCTTAAAGATCCGATTCCAGAGAAAGCAAACCCAATAGTCGCAAGGCCACCTTGAAGGACACCACCAATTCCATTGCAGACAAGAGTAACATAGTTCATCTGGTTAAACTTATCGACAATCAATTGTTCCCAAGAATCAGGCAATGGTGACAACTTAAAAGCAAAGCTTTTGAGGGACTTTCCTTCCGAAAAAAGACCAAAAATTACGAGTAACATGATCACAAAATCGAAACAAAATGAAAGAAAATTTGAAACCCATGAATTAAACACGGACAACATCCAAGTCGATAAGGACTTAAAATAAGGAAGAATTTTGGCCTTCAAAAACTCAGGCCCAAAATCAATACCAAAAGGTTTTAAAGTTTTTTTAATCAGTTCACTAAAAACACCGTCTCCAAAAAGAAAGTCTTTAACGTCTTTCTCAGAAAGTCCTTCTGCGACTGACTGATAAAGCTTTAGGGACTCACTAGATAACTGGATAACTAAATAAGCCAGAGGGAAAAAGACAAGAACAAGAATAATTAAACAGGTAAGAGTAGCAGCACTATTTATCCCAATCTTGCCTTTCCCTTGAATTTTTTCAAAAACCGGATAAAAAGACCCTGCTAAAATGGCTCCAAAAACAAGGGGCCCCAAAATAGGTTGGAAAATAACCCAATTTAGGAAAAGAAGAAAAAAAAAGGCCAACCAAAAGAAGATATTGGCCCTATTTAAATTTTGATCCTGATCCATGATCCCTCCTTAGCTTTCGCCTCAGCATTTTAAGAGGCGAACGAACTAAGAATTAATCATAAACAAAAAGAAGGCTCTTGGCGACTAGTTCCAGGGCCTGATGACAACAGTAGAAAGAGAATGAGAGGTATTTCTTTTGCTTACCCCTTTGGTGTAGGTCAAGTAAACTAAGACGTTTCGAGTTGAATCATAAAACCTATCAACAACCGTTTTTTTAAAAAATAAACTCTTTGATTGAGAAAAAACGTTCTTTTGACTGGCAAGATTTCCCATTATTTTTCCCGTTTGACGGCATGCCAGGCTAGAACTAGAGCTATCTGTGAAGCTTAAGGCCCTCTTATGGACAGTTGTATAACAAGTTACACCTCCTATTGTAGGGTCATCAAAAGCCTCTACATTCAACTTATCTTTAAAAAGAACGCCTTTCGTAGAAACGGTGCCAATTGTTTCACCAAAGGCCCCAGTCACGCCAACAAATAGAAGGCAAAATGCGTAAAAAGCAGGAAAAACAATTAATTTTCTTGTCATTTAAAATGTCCTAATTAAGAGGGGAGTCAATCTATAACTACCCGTGATTATTAAATCATGAACCTCTTTAATGATAATTAGATTAAATTTTATGATTTTTCAACCAGTACCGATAAATAATGATCTAAGAGGGTATTAAGTGGAAAATTATTTGTGGATTCTTTCCATTATTGTTTATTTTTTCGTTCTTCTTTTAATTAACGAAATATTGAGACGTTATCCAAAAGTACTTCTCTTTTTTTTTAGCGTCTTTCCTTTCTTAACTCTCCCTTATTGGGTCTCCCGGTGGGGTGCCGATTGGTTTGTTTATGCAAAAGTATTCTCAGTATGGCTTGCCTCTATTTGGAAATGGGCCATCCGTTTTACAAAAATGGCAGATAAAAAATGGGCGCTCTATCTAGTTCAGTTTCTTCTCATGGTTAATTGTGCGGAAGCTACAGTCAAAGACTTTCAGGGAGGATATTTCATTAATGCAGCCGCAGGTTTCATTCTTACTATCACAGTTCCAGGCCCTGACACCATTTCTGTTGATAAGGATGGAAAATGGAGAGACTTTCTTTATAATATCCCAATTCTTTGGGTCTTAGGTTATACCATATGGAATTTTACATTTGTTGCAGGCAGCTACCCTCATATGTACCGCATGCATATCCCTATTCTTTTATCTGCACTTGTGCCTGTTTATTTTGATCATAGACTTTGGAACCAAGCTAGAGGCTTTACTTTAGGTGCTCATTTTCTATTCCAAACCAACCTTGATACTCCTAATGGTGTAGGTTTTTTTAAAGATATTGGTATGGCAGAATTATTTCCAAAAGGGATATATATCTATTTCGCTATAATAAGTTTGGTTGTTTGCTCTTTTCATCTCATCTTATTTATGAAAAATATCTTTAAAAAACTAGAATAATGATTTTTGTGTTGCTCTACGCGAAAAAACACCAGCAGGTCAAGGAATATACGAAGCTAGTGAAATATCTCTCTTTTTGTTTTTTTGCGCCCAGTAATTCTAAGCTCCTGTTGGACAAACGATCGTACTCCAGATAGAACATCGAAACTCAAAAGGACGCAAAATAATCTAACCTCAAGGTGAATTTGATGAAAACTATCCAGAAATTCCTTTCTATCCCTTTAATTCTTTTTGGAATTATTTTAACCTTTTTAATAACACCATCCTTCTCTCAATCAGGACCTTTAATAAATGAAGAGGAGTCAATGACGCGCTTATCATTTACTGAAGAACCTCAGGACAAAGTGGATACTCCATACCTTGAAACTGAAGACGGTATTCAGGTTGTACTTTGGAACCTCTACCGTTTTAATAACATGAAAAGGGGAGACAGAGAAAGTGAAGAGCCCCTAAACAAAGAGATAATGGGAAAAGTGGAGGAAGCCGACTTTCTTCTTTTTCAAGAGTTAAAGTGGGACGTAGAAACTGATAAAAAGCGGCTTATAGATGAATACCTTCCCGTAGAGGAGTTTTTTCTTTTAGGCTACTCTTACCCTATCAAATTAGACTACTCAAATTTTGTAGAAAATCGAAAGGGACTTGGCATAGGACTCCTTTCTAAAATTGCCCCTTCCACCACGTGGGAAAAACGCACTCATAAACCTGAAAGAACTGGAGATTTTCTGGATGGGCAACTCCTCGGACCTAGAAGGTATAAAAATGCTCTGGCGGCCACTTACCCTTTTAGAGATCAGTCGGGAGAAGCAAAGGAAATCCTAGTCCTTAACCTTCACAACCTAGTTTCTAGGTCCACCCATACACAAAACTTTCTTATTGATTGGTCTATTTCCCTCATATCTTCTCACGATGGGCCTGTTATCTTTGGAGGAGATTTTAATACGTGGAGTTTTATTGGAACTGATATCAATGCCCTTCTTACAAGAACAAAAAAAGTTGGACTTAAAAAGGTTTCATTTAAATCTCCTGTTAGTCTCATGAGTGGTGGTGTACAAGTCCAATTAGACCACCTCTTTTACAAAGGCTTAACTCTTGATGAAGAAAGCATTAGAGTCTTTAATAAAACAAACCTTAGTGACCACCCACCAGTCTCTGTCACATTCAAAGTTCCCTAAGGCCTCTTTTTTCCTTCAATAGTTTTCCAAGATTGACTAGGATAAAGAAAGCCATTGCTTTTTTAAATTGGTTTCCTAAAAAACATCAAGGAGGATGATATGGAAAATGGAGAATACTGCCTAAGGTGCCTTTCCATAGGGCTTAAAAAAGAGGTTTACGCAAAGAGCGAGGGGTACCTTCAAACTAAAAACCCTTTCGAAACCTTTTTGGCCGACTCCTTTTGTGCTGACTGTGTGCATGAACTGTCCATTCCAGAAGAAAGACCGGAATACATCCAAAAAAAGCTTACAAAAGACCTTTTAAGGCTTTCCATGAATATCGACAATATTAAAAGCCAGATAGCTCAACTCATTTATAATCTAACTGAAACTTATAAAGAGGCACAACAGTTTCGGGATAATTTTAAGGAAGTCGAAAAATATAAAAAGCCCCCTTTCCCGTCTGATATTGAAAAACTTAAAGAGGAATGCGAAAAAAGCAGACTCAATTTATGGGATGGCCCTCTTAAAGACTTTAAAGACTCAAAACTGACAACCGAATCCCTAGGTTCCAACCTCCATGAAAATCAAAAAAGGCCCGAAGAAAATCCTTTAGACTTTCTCTTTTAAAAAAGTTTTGTAGAAAGAAGACCTTTTATTTTGGTTTATTCACAACCTCTCTTCCCACAAACTCTGTAGACATTTGGACTTTAATGAGGCCTTTGCCCTTCGAAGCAGGGTCTCTGGCCTCTTGACTTCCCTTAGTAAAAAGGGGACCGACTGAAAGACCTGTTAAAAGAACAAGACAAAGCAAAAAAGACTTATCCATCACTTCCCTCCTAATTCTTAAACCCAAGCTATTTCTAACAATCCACTAATTTCTATTCACATACTCTCAATCCTTATCGGGATTATAAGCTTAATTGAAAAGCCTCATTTTTTTTTTACCTGGTTCTATCAAAATCAATAAATAAAGTTGTCGGTCAGTTTCTTTTTAGGGACCAAATTCTTTGAGTTTCCATTCAATTAATAAAAATAAAATGAAATAAATTGTTTAAAGGAAAATAGCTTTTGCGGAAAAAGTTGAAATGAAAAAAGGAGCAAGGTAACCTTTTATTAAACAACTTTAGGTGAGGATCCTTTGAAACTTTCCAAAACAGCTTTCTTTTTTTCAATTTTTTTTCTTTCACAACTAGCAGTATCAATTAAGGCCAAAGGTACACCACCTCTTTTTGAACGAGGTGAAAACTTAACCATTACCGGAAATAAAAGGACACAAGAAAGCTACATAAGATCAGTTCTCCAAAATTGCCTATGGATTTGGGAGCAATCTTATTCAAAAAAATCATCTGAAAAGAAGGAAACAAAGTCAGAAGACAAAGATCAAAATAAAATAAGTTTTTATAAACAATGCCTGATCAATACCAAACTTTTTTCTAAAGTCGATATCTCTAAAAAGGGAAAGCAAATTAAAATTGATGTTGTAGACCGCTGGACACTTATCCCCATACCCTACGTAAGAGGGCAAGGTGATGCGAAGGCCTTTGGCTTTTTTCTCATTGATACAAACCTTTTTGGGAGAGGTAAATTTATTACGGCAGGTGGAACATTCGGATCTGGGGGAAATTCAGGCTTTCTCATGTACAGAGACCCCTCTCTCTTTTTTTCTAAATGGAATGGTGGCGTTATACTTAGAAATGCAAAACAGGACTCCTATAACTTTCAAGGGAAGGATGAAATTGAAGGTTTTCAGGAAAGATTCATTTCTTATGGAGGATACCTTGGGTACAAGATATACCCTAAAACGACAGTGGGGCTTAGCGTGTCAAAAGACAAGAAAGAGTTTTCTAAGCTTGAATCTTTTTCTACTCCTCAAAATAACGAATATTTTTTTGGGGGGATCAATTTATCCTACAGGGGAAGTCAATACAAGTTTTACTTCAAAGAAGGCACAGATGCTTCCCTTTCTTTGAAAGCCCCCTTTGCGGAAACAAATAAAGATGCCAAGGGAATTGAGGTCAAACTCAATGTATCTTCTCAATGGAATATCACTAAAGATCACGCTCTTCAGCTTACTTTGGGCCACCTCCAAACTTTTTCAAAAAGGTTTGGTTATGCACTTAAACTTGGTGGGCAAAAGGGGCTGAGAGGACTTCCTCTTAAAGGCGTTTGGGCCACAAGAAGCACCTCCTTATCAGCAGATTATCAAATCCCTCTTTATTTTTCCAAATATGGTACTTGGACCTTTAGTACCTTTTTAGATGGGGCTTCTTTAAACCAAGTAATAAATCAAAATGAGTCGGATATGTTTACAGCAAGCTACGGAGTTGGGGCCACATTTTTCATTAAGAAGGTCAACTTCCCTGGACTTGGTCTCTTTTATGGGCGGAATAATGATTTTTTGGGAGACTTTGTTAGTTTTACATTGGGTCGTGGAGAGTAACTCTCATTCTTAACCAAAATTTTACCCCTCTTAACCATTGACAAATAGCTAGAATACTATGTGTTGGTTTTTCGATTCTGTGCGATGGCCTTCACCATTAAAATGTCACGGAGCGATCCTTAACTTTAATTACAAAAATTTTTAGCTTAATTTTAACTGTCCCAAATCCAAGCCAGTTGGTAGGCTGTTTCTATAAAGTAAGAAAACGTTTTCCTAAACCGAAAACGTTTTTCAAAAACGTGAACTCCAAAATATTTAAAGGAATCATTAGAAGAGGCCTGAATTGTCTCGAATGGGATCTTTTTATCACAAATGATACTTAAGGAGAAGAATCATAATGGACATCTTAAAAGAAACGAAAGACCGATTTATCTTGTTCCCCCTCAAAAGCGAAAAAATTTGGGAAATGTATAAACAACAAATGGCCGTTTTTTGGACGGCAGAGGAAATTGACCTGGCCAGTGACCTCACCGACTGGGAAAAGCTTGATGACAACGAAAGGCATTTCATTTCACATGTCTTGGCCTTTTTTGCTGCTAGCGATGGTATTGTTAACGAAAATTTGGCCCTGCGCTTTTACCAAGACGTTCAGCTTGCAGAAGCACGTTGCTTCTATGGTCTCCAAATGGCCATTGAAAATATTCACAGTGAAACATATGGCCTTCTTATTGAAACATACATTCAGGATCCTCGAGAAAAAGAAAGGCTTTTTAAGGCCATTGACACTCTTCCATGTGTTGGCAAAAAAGCGAAATGGGCCATGAAGTGGATCCACTCAAATGACTCTTTCGCTGAAAGACTTATCGCTTTTGCAGCAGTAGAGGGGCTCTTTTTCTCGGGAAGCTTTTGCGCCATTTTCTGGTTGAAAAAGCGAGGGCTCATGCCAGGACTCTGCACCAGTAATGAGTTTATTAGCAGGGATGAAGGGCTTCATTGTACCTTCGCTTGCCTACTTCACAGCCTCCTCCCGGAAAAAGATCAAGCAACTGACAAAAGGATTCAGGAAATATTCAAAGAAGCGGTTGCTATTGAAAAACACTTTATAAAAGACTCTCTTCCCGTTTCACTCATAGGAATGAACGCTGATAAGATGAGTCAATACATCGAGTTTGTTGCAGACCATTGGCTTAAGGAATGCGGTGTTCCTCCTCTTTACAACACTGAAAACCCTTTTGAGTGGATGGAACTCATCTCCCTGGAAGGTAAAACCAACTTTTTTGAGAAAAGAGTGAGTGAGTACCAAAAACCAGGTTTGCTCCTTGCTCAACAATCAAAATCACAATCCTTTACTCTAACTTTAGACGCTGAATTTTAAGGAGGGCAAGCTCATGCACGTCATTACAAGAAGTGGTATTAAAGAACCTATCAAGTTTGATAAAATTACAGAGAGGATTGAATCCTTGTGCTTTGGTCTCAATATGGATTTCATCGACCCTATTCTCATTTCTCAAAAAGTAATTGAAGGTATTTTTGATGGCATCACAACCCAAAGACTTGATCAGCTAGCAGCAGAAACTGCAGCCTACCTAGGACCCCAACACCCAGACTACGCTCTTTTGGCAGGAAGGATCGCCGTAAGCAACCTTCACAAAGAAACAACCCCAAGCTTTTTTGAGACTTTAAAAAAGTTATACACAAAATCAGATCCGCCCATCATTGACCAAGAAGTATTTAACACTGCTCTTAAGCATAAAGAACTTTTAGATCAAACAGTCTTACCTGAAACTGACTTCAAATACGACTACTTTGGCTTTAAAACCCTCGAAAAATCTTATCTTCTCAAGCTTGATGGCCAAGTGGTAGAAAGACCTGGCCAAATGCTCATGAGGGTTTCCTTAGGAATTCATAAAGATAATATTCCAGAGGCCATAAAAACATACCAGCTCATGAGCGACCAGTTTTTCACTCACGCTTCGCCCACGCTTTTTAATTCTGGAACCTCAAGGCCTCAGTTATCTTCTTGCTTTCTCCTTACAATGAAAGATGACAGCATAGAGGGTATTTACGAGACTTTAACAAAAACAGCATTGATATCCCAATCTGCCGGAGGTATCGGCCTTGCTGTCCATAACATTAGAGCGAAAGGAACTTTCATTAAAGGTACCAATGGTAACTCCAATGGACTCGTCCCCATGCTAAAAGTCTTCAACGATACCGCACGTTACGTAGACCAAGGAGGTGGCAAAAGAAAAGGAGCTTTTGCTATTTACCTTGAGCCATGGCACTCAGATGTTTTTGATTTCCTTGAACTTAAAAAAAATACGGGAAAAGAAGAGCTTAGGGCAAGAGACCTCTTTTACGCTCTTTGGATGCCTGACCTTTTCATGAAAAGAGTCAAAGAAGACCAAATGTGGTCACTCTTTTGCCCTCATGAAGCCCCAAACCTCAGTGAGTGTTATGGAAAAGAGTTTGAAGAGCTTTACCTTAAATATGAAAAAGAAGGTCGGGCCAAAAAAACAATAAAGGCCCAAAAGCTATGGTTTTCCATTCTAGAAACTCAAATTGAAACAGGGTCTCCTTATATTTTATATAAAGATTCCATCAACGAGAAATCGAATCAAAAAAATCTTGGGACTATCAAATCAAGTAACCTATGTACGGAAATTATGGAGTATACATCTCCAGATGAAGTTGCAGTTTGCAACCTTGCAAGCTTGGCCCTTCCAAAATATGTTAAGAAAGACACCTCAGGAAAAATGTTTTTTGACCACCAGAAACTTTTTGAAGTCACCTACCATGTGACAAAAAACCTCAATAAAATTATAGACATTAATTATTACCCTATTCCTGAAGCAGAAAGGTCTAATAAAAGGCATCGACCTATTGGTCTTGGAGTCCAGGGGCTAGCGGATACATTTTTTAAACTAAGGCTTTCTTTTGAATCAGAAGAGGCCAAGGCACTCAACAGAGATATTTTTGAAACCCTCTATTATGCTGCCTCTAGATCAAGTATCGACGCTGCAAAGGAGGATGGCCCTTATCCAAGTTATGAAGGCTCTCCGGCTTCTAAGGGACTCCTTCAATTTGACCTTTGGAAAGAAGAGCCGAGATCTAAACGCTGGGATTGGCAAGCTCTAAAAGAGGACCTCAAACTTTTTGGATTAAGGAATTCACTCCTCGTTGCTCCGATGCCAACGGCTTCAACTGCCCAAATATTTGGAAACACCGAATGCTTTGAGCCCATTACTTCAAACCTTTACGTGAGAAGAGTCCTCTCAGGAGAATTTGCCATCTGGAACCGCTCCCTTGTTAATGACCTTATATCAAAAGGTTTTTGGACAGACTCCGTTCGAAATCAGATTATGAAAGCAAACGGCTCTATCCAAAATATTAAAGAAATACCTGATGATCTAAAGGAGATGTATAAGACTATTTGGGAAATAAAACAAAAGAGCATCATCGATATGGCCAGGGCCAGGGCACCTTTTGTTGACCAAGGGCAAAGTATGAATATTTATATGGAGTCCCCAGACTTTGCTAAATTGAGCTCTATGCATTTTTATACTTGGGAATCAGGGCTTAAAACAGGAATGTATTATTTGAGAAGCAGAGCGGCAGTTAACCCTGTCCAATTCACGGTGAACAAAAAGCCCAAGGAGGGAGAAGCTCAGCCTCCCACAGCAGTATGTAACCTTGAAAGCCCAGAAGACTGCATTTCTTGCGGCTCTTAAGAAATTAAAAAGGGGTTAGTTGTACGACGGGCCTGTAAAAAAGGCCCTTTATTTAGGTCCCTTAATTAAGACCCTTCTCCTGCAGGAGAGGCTTCTTTTTCTTCATCATACATTCCTTCAGGCTCTCCATCTTTAAAAGACTGAAAAGTAAACCATGTAAAGCCAATAATCGAGACAATAGCGACGATGACGCCCCACACGCCGAGAGGGTTATTGATCAATTTATCCATAATTGCTCCTTATGGCCTTAAAGGTACATGAATCCTATGATTTTTTCAATAGGCCGTTTTAACACACATATTTAAAATCACGGAAAAAGTTAATTCTTGGGAACAATCCTAAGAATCTTCCCTTGGTCAACAGAGAGATAAAGGAGACCTGAAGGCCCCTGTTTTACATTCCGAACTCTAAACCCCAGCTCACCTAATAACCTTTCCTCTGAAACAACTTTTCCATCTTTAACAGTTAGCCTGTTTAAATGCTTTCCTCTCAAGGCACCAGAAAAAAGACTCCCTTTCCAATCAGGAAATTTACTTCCGCTATAAAAAGCTAAACCACAAGGAGCAATAGAAGGAACCCAATATTTCAAAGGCTGCTTCATTCCCTGTTTCTTTGTTCCTTCACCAATAGAGGGGCCCCAGTATTCTTTACCATAAGTAATAACAGGCCAGCCATAATTGACCCCTTTTTGAATTTTATTTATTTCGTCCCCACCTCTAGGTCCATGCTCTTGTTCATAAAGATCACCACTAATAGGATCAAAGGCAAGGCCTTGAGCATTTCGATGGCCAAAAGACCAAATTTCCTTTAAGGCACCCTTCGTCTTAAAAAAGGGATTATCTTTTGGAACCCTACCATCCTGATGAATTCTGATAACTTTCCCCATATGGGCCTTTAAGCTTTGAGCCTCGTGCCTATTCCCTCTATCACCCACGGAAATGAAGAGGTAACCCTTTTTATCCATAACAATTCGTGACCCATAATGATGAGTGTTTGTGTTAAAAGGTCGCGCAATAAAAATGTCTTTTAGCGAAGTGAGCGCATTATTTTGCTTATTTAAAGTCGCTCTGGCCACAACGGTTGTATAACCGCCCTCCTTTAGAAATTTATCCTCAACTTTTTTTGAGTAAGAGAAAAAAAAGGTTTTATTATTTTTGAATTCTGGATGAATCAGGACATCTAGCATTCCACCTTGACCACTCGCCACGACTTCAGGAACACCTTTTATTGAATCAACCTTATTTGTCTTAGCATTAAAAACCTTAATCCCTCCGGACCTCTCACTAAAGAGGATTCCTCCATCAGGTAAAAAGTCGAACCCCCAAGGAACACCTATCCCCTCTAAAACGACTTCGACTTTAAACTTTGAACTTTTAAAATCTTTAAGCTCTGTCGATTTAGTCCCAAAAGAATAAGAAAGAAAAGAAAAAACCAAAGTAAAAAAAACTAAAAAAGTTGAAGTTTTCATAAATTTAAAATTCCTTATCTCAAGTACCCACACTTATATTTTAAGCCCTATGGGCCAGTTGTAAATTCGCCCAAATCAAAAGATGAAAACATCAAATCAACCAACTCTTTTGAAAAGAACTTCTCATATTTTATTTTAAAACCCTTGAGCACTTTAACCAAACTGAAGCAAATTTAAGGTAATTATTTCTCTTGGGTATTTCTCTTGATTCATTTATTTCCTTCTAACATAAAAAAAAGGTGGGAACTAAGAATTAACCATCCTTAGACGTTGATTGTAAATTTAGATACTTGGCACAGTTATTTGACCTTTTGGATTAGTTACTAAAAAGGTACGGTTTTTTTACAAAATAAGCTCCCCTTAACGATCTAAAAAAAGAGTTTAAGTAGCTTTAATTGCTTAAAAACTTGTATTGAAAACGCCTTTTTCTCCGATGAGGTAATTAAAGTGGTGACAAACAATGTTTAAGGCTCTTCTTTTTGTTTTTTTAATTCTAATCCTTACCTCTGGTAAGCCAAAAGACGCCTTGGCCAAAGAGCAAAAGTTTCTTGTTAATGAAAATGCATCTATTGATTTAAGTGGATGGGACCCCTCACTTCATGGGGAAATCAAGCTTGACGGGAGGTGGAATTTCTATTGGAAAAAGTTTATTCCACCTCAATTTGATTTATTAGAAAATAACAAAAAAATGTTAAAAGTCCCTGTTCCTGGACTTTGGTCAGATTTTTCAAACCTATCTCCCTCGGGCTTTGGAACATACGTTCTTGAATTGAAAGGCCTCAAGGCAAATAAAAAGCCTATTGGACTTTACCTAGATGGCCTCACAACAAGCTTCAAAATTTATTTTGTGGACCAAAACCAAAGCACACTATTGGCCAGTGCTGGCGTTATTGGAGAAACAAAAAGTACTACAATACCAAGATTTGAATCCTTCCCGGCCAAATTTAATCCTAGCTCTGAAAGGGGTTACCTCGTTATTCAAATCTCTAGTTTCCACTACAAAAGTGGTGGTCTCTTTTACTCTCTCGGTCTCAACTCATACGAAGGTGTTTTAAAAAAAGATAAGGTCCGCTACTTAAGAGACTTCTTCGTCTTTGGCGTCCTTCTGATTATGGCCTTTTACCATTTTGGACTTTATTTTCAAAGAAAAGAAGACACTGGTAGCCTCTACTTTGGCCTCTTCTCACTATTCCTCTTCTTTAGACTCCTTGGAGTTAATTATTCCCTTACCATTTTCTTTAGAGAACCAAGTCTTTTAATTTTTGAACTGGAAAGAAAAATTGAATTTATTTCTGTTTTTTTGGCACCTGCCTTTTTCTATGGCTTTTCAAAATCAATCCTCCCCAATTTTCTGGGTACATTAGGCCTTAGGATTGGCCTCATTGTCGGGGGAGTTTTCTCATTGATTGGAATTTTTGCACAAGCAAGCTTTTATTCCCTTCCATTTATTATCAAAACTTATGAAGCTCTGACCACTCTTTACTTATTTTATGTAACTGCCAAGTGTATAAAAGCAGCTTACTTAAATATAGGTTACTCCAGAGTTTTCCTTGCTGGTTTACTCGTTATTGTTTTTGGGTTTGGTCACGATGTACTGGTTAACGAAAAGATTCTAGAGCCGCCCTATATTTTTTCCTATATTTTATGTTTTTTTATTTTAATCCAAAGTTACCTTTTATCTCTAAAATTTTCAGAAGCCTACAATACTTCCCAGAAACTTAAGAGAACTTTATGGGAAGAGGTTCAATCTCAAACTGGAAAAATATCAAGACAAAATCAAGACCTTACAAACCTTCTTGAAAACCTCGAGGAAGGCTTTATGGTAATAGACAAAAATGGAGTTGTTCAAGAGGGTGCCTCCAAAGTAACCCAAACATTTTTTAATATGCAAACTGAAAAAAAGCTTTTTAGCACTATATTAGGCCTCAATCAAAATGAAAAAGACCATTTCGATAAGTGGTGCTTTCATATTTGGCAAGGAAAAATGCTTTTCAAAGACATCGTGGGCTTAGGACCCTCCTTTTACACCAAAAGGGAAAATCAATACATAAAGCTCGAATACCGCCCGATCTATTCCAATAAAAACAAAGTCGATAAACTTATTTGTATAGCTTCTGACGTGAGCAAAGTCAGAGACCTTGAACTTAAAGCCGATTTAGAAAAAAACCAATCTAAAATGATGCTTTTAGTCCTCGATAGACCCCTACACTTTCTAGACCTCATTGATGATACAAGAGAATTTTTAGACGCTTTACTATATCAAAGAAAAATTCCCTTAGAAGAAACGTTATTTAGATTGGTTCATACTCTAAAGGCCCGCTTTTCAAACTTCAAAATTATTTCAGTAAGCAACTTTATTCATACCTTCGAGGAATATCTTTTAAAAAATGAGAAACCTGACAGAGAGGTTATTCTAAAAAAGGTTTCAGAACTTGAAAAAATATTAGGTGTATTTTTAAAAGAAAACCAGCAACTGGTAAAAGCGGCCAACTTAACAGCAAAATCATTTACTGACTCCCAACAAATGAGGTCCCATGAGGTTAAAAAGTATATTTATGAAGGCCTTAACGACTTTTTAAGAAACTTTAATGAAAGGTTTATCCTCAAAACCTTTTCTTCAGGTCTTAGAGCTTATATTCAATCAACCAGAGAACTCGCTGAACAACATGATAAAAAGGTCAATATTATTCTTGAAGAATGCAATATTAGGGTCGACCTTTCCAAATATACTGGTTTCTTCTCAAGTTGCATTCACCTTTTTAGAAATGCCGTTGATCACGGACTAGAAGACCCCAAGACAAGAAAGCAAAAAAATAAATCAGAAACAGGCCTTATCACCATAAGCTTCTCAGAAAAAGAAGATGGTATCATTGAAATGCTTTTTAAAGACGATGGTGTTGGTATTCACCCAGCTGTTGTCAGGGATAGTGTTTACAAAATGGGAAGAAGGAGTCATGAAGAACTCCAAAAACTGAGTGACAAAGAGGCCCTTCAACTTATCTTTATCCAAGGCCTTTCAACAAAAGAAGAAACCACGGGCCTCTCAGGACGGGGAATTGGCCTTGATGCATTATATGACGAGACCAAAAACATAGGTGGAAAAGTTGAGGTCCTCTCCAAATTAGACGAGGGAACAACCTTTATTTTTAAAATTCCTATAATCATCTAACTACTTGTTTTTACTAATATAAATAGAATCTAACTGGCCTTATTTCCTTGAAAATATTACACCGTTAGTTGAAACTGGCCCCTCAATCCACTACAAACAACGCATGGCAAAACAAAAAGAATCATGGGCCCATCTTAGCGATCAACTACTTTTGGAAACACCTGTTTCGAAGCTTGGCCTTTCTTTAGAAAATCACCCTCTAATGGTTCTCATTAACAAGCTCTCAAAGGAGCTTGAGTTAAAAGGGATTCGGCTCAAACCAAAGGTTTACCTTTCCGATGATTGGTTTTGTGCTGATGGAACAACCACCTTTGCCATCCCCTTTACTCTTCTTCACCCCCGGTTAAAAAAGTTAGAAGAGCTTTATGTTGGAGAAATGGAAGGCGGAACTGATGATTGGTTTATGAAGCTTGCAAGACATGAGATGGCACATGTTTTAGATAATGCTTACAATCTTCGAAACTCTACTCAAAGAACTGATTTATTTGGTGATAGTAATAGGCCCTACCCTGAAGCTTATGAATATAGGCGCTACTCTAAGTCTTACGTTCGTCACATTGAAGATGGCTATGCCCAAAGTCACCCAGACGAAGACTGGGCCGAGACATTTGCCGTATGGCTGACGCCAAACTCGAATTGGAAAAAAGAATATAAGGGATGGCCCGCACTTAAGAAACTTAAGTTCATAAATGATAATTTAAAGAAAAAAGTTAAAAATCAAAAACCACTTTTAGAAAACGAAGAAATGCCCCACAACTTGGAGGACATCTCCCTTACTTTGAGGGAATACCTTGAGCAGAAGAGGGACCGTCTTTTTCCAAAAAGAAGCATCACTTTACCTAAAACTGAAAAGCCGCTCTTTTTAAAAAAGAAACCAACAAATAAAAATCCTTTAGCATCAGCTGTGATTAAAGAAAATAAGAAGTTTATCAGTCAAGTTATCAAACAAGAAACCGACCAATATTTATACCGGGTCAATCAGGCTTTGGACTTGTTCATAACTGATTGTGATAGGCTAAAATGGACCATTCATCCTACAGCTACAAAAAGGCCTCATTACTTGGCCAAAGTACTAGCTACCCAGGTAAATACAATCATCCAAGGAGGGCATCACAGGATTATTATGTGAAAAAAAGGTTTAATATCCTCGTTCTCATGCATGATTTCCTTGTCCCCAAAAAAAGAAACTCTACACGGGGGCGCCTTAATAGAGACAAAACCCCCTGGATCACAGAATACGATGTTTTAAAGGCATTAAAAGATTTAGGCCATAGGGCCTTTCCTTTTGGGCTTAGTGATGATTTAAACAAACTTGATGAGGCCATCCATGAAATAAACCCTAATCTCATTTTTAACATGGTGGAAACCTTTAGAGGAGATCGTCTTTATGAACCTCACCTAGCTAGCTTTCTTGAATTAAAAGGTATTCCCTACACAGGTTGCAACCCACGAGGTTTAACATTGGCAAGAGATAAAGGACTTGCAAAAAAAATTTTACATTACCACCAATTGCCAACCCCCAAATTTTTTATATGCCTTAGAGGAAAAACCCCTCACAAAAAAGACTTAAACGAGCTTAAATTCCCCCTTATTGTTAAATGCCTTTCAGAA
This sequence comes from Bacteriovoracaceae bacterium UBA7317, assembly GCA_002474345.1. Classification (GTDB taxonomy): domain Bacteria; phylum Bdellovibrionota; class Bacteriovoracia; order Bacteriovoracales; family Bacteriovoracaceae; genus UBA7317. The sequence continues at coordinate 3,358 of DKQD01000158.1, read as the reverse complement.
GAATCCAGTTATGGACTTTCTCAATCCTCTATTGTTAAAAATAATAAACAGCTTTCTGAAAGACTAGATTATATCCATAAAAAACTTCAAACCGACGCCATAGTTGAAGAATTTATCATTGGCAGAGAGCTGAGCGTAGGAGTTTTAGGAAACGACCGACCAGAGGTATTACCTGTATGCGAAGTGACTTTCAATAAATCCAACGAACCACTTAATGAGATTTATACGCCAAATGCTAAATGGAATCCAAAATATCAAAAGAAAAAAGGGATCAAAAGTAAAAAAGCTAAACTACAGCATTTGGAAGAAAAGTATATTCAAAAAATCGCTCTTAAAAGTTTTAAAGAGCTTAAGTTAAATGGATACGCCCGATTGGACATTAGATTGGGAGAAGACGGTACTCCCTATATTATAGAAATAAATCCAAACCCTGGTATTACAGCTGATTGTGAATTTGCAAAGGCGGCGAAATGGGGAGGAATTGATTATCCAAATCTTATTGAAAAGATCTTGTACTTAGGTCTTCACTTTCAACCTCAGTGTCACTTGGGCGCTGCTTAAGTTTCTTTTCCTTAAAAAACCTGACTTTCAAAATAATAGGCCCCATTTAAAGGGGCTTTAACTTCTCCGACTTTCACTTTCAGTTTAATTTTCGGAAAATTTGTTAAAGTGTGAGTTTAACGATCTATTTTAATGAGCGATCTCTTCAATGTTAGAAAGGAGGACATCATGGGTGCATCTATGTCTCAAAATGGAAAAAAAATATTTCTTTTTTCTTTGACCCTCTTACTATCATTAAGCTTTGTCCAAAACTCTTACTCTCAATGGGTTAAGTTTGGGAGTACTGGAAAAACAGGTTTTAATGGGCAACAAGGAGTAAAGGGACAAAATGGTAGAAATGTTGTCGTGGAAGCAACTGGAGAAAAAATCTATTTAAGACTGAGAGGAGGAGATGGATCTCCAGGCAGAGATGGTGGTAGAGGTAATGATGGTTTCAATTGCTGGCAAAGAAGAGGTGAATGGAATATGGTGGGCGCCAGTGGTGGAACCGGCGGATATGGAGGTAAAGGAGGAAATGGTGGTAACGGAGGCAATACAACCGTTTATTATACAAACATCGATCAGCTTGCCAATATAAATATCGATGCAGAAGGAGGACGAGGCTCTTTTGGAGGAAGAGGAGCTGAAGGAGGAAGACCCTGTTTTTGCACCTACAGGGCCTGGAGAGTCCGCTATAAAGATCGAAATGGAAAAGTTTTTTATAGAGACTTTCAATGTTTTGCAGGTGAGAGAGGCAAAATGGGAAGACCAGGACAAAATGGCCAAAATGGATCTTTGGGTGTTGCTAAACTTATAAAAAGCGAAACTCCTCTCAAGCCAGTCAGAAGGTCACTCATGGTAGGAGCATCAAGTTTCGACCGAAGCCTTAGGCTATCACAAAATATTTGGGAACGAAGAAGGGGACTTTTAAACCTTATTCACCCCAATTCTATTGTTTCAAATGATTATCTTTCATTTGTTAAAAGGGTTGAAAAACTCATTACTTTTAGGTGGGAGGCCCAAAGAACACCTGAAGAGGTTTTAAAGGATCATTTAATAAAAGTTTCTCTTAATAACAATACATCTTACCAATTTCCCCAAAATTTTTGGGTCGATTCTTATGAAAAAAGAATTGATGAAGACCAAAAAGAAGTTGTCATTTCAAATATGGTCTCTCTCAAAGACCTTTCCAAAATATTACCTGTCTCAATGGAACTTCGAGGAGAGGACACAACCTTGATAATAAAAGATTTTGAGGGCCTCGGTGGGTTTGTTAAAACTGAATTTTTTATTGATACGAATTGGCGACTTGAAGATGATTATTGGGAATACTTTAAAGGAAAAGTACCTGAAAATTTAATTGAATTTGTAGGAGATTCTATCCACCTAAGAGTCGGCCAGCTTCCAGTAAGGCCAAAATCCTTTAAAAAGAAAACATCAATCACCTTAAGGATCAAAAGGACATTTAAAACTAATATGATGAAAGTTGGACCTTTTTCTCTTAAAAAATCAAAAGGAAGACCCCTGGAAGTAATAAAAAAGTAATAAGTCCCCCCACTTCCAGTATTAGAAAAGGGGAAGGAGTTAACCCTTCCCCTTTTCCGAATTCCCATATGTTCCGAACTATCCTTGTGTTTGGCCCCACAACCACGTAAAAATTCATTTATTTTTTTTTAAAATGTAGTTAGATGTGCTGGAGAAGACTATGAAAAACAAGAATAATGCTCTCGAAATTTATCTAAATTATTGCCGTGAGTACATCACAAACCCTGATGGATTGAGAGACTGGGCCATGAATGTAGGGGCCGTTTTTACTTCTAAACAGTTCTTATTTGTGACGACAGGGAAAGACCTCTGCAAATATAAGATGATTCAGGGTATAGACAGCATGCCCCTCCTCCAATTTGTTGAAAAAGCTTCAATACACTGCCAAAACTCATAATTTAACCGTTCCTTTATCAATTCACTTTGCATTCCTTTATAATAAAGGAGTGAACTCGAAAACAAAAAACCTTGTTAGAAAAACCTTGCTCATTTTTATTCCTATTCTTCTTATTTTTTATTCAGCAAATTCTTTTGGCCAGGCCCCCAACCCTTCCAAAAGGGATTTAAGTATTCCTAATTTATGCCCAGCTACAAAAAGTATTCTTAAATTTAACTGGTTTAAAAAGGTTTTTCATCCATGCCAAACCTTCAGTGAGGTCTTTACTGTTTCTAATGAATGCTTTGATAAACAACCTTTTAAACTATCTATGTCGGCAGTCATTTCTCTTTCTGATAGAGGTGTCGAGCTTTATTTTACAAAATTAAGGCTTAAAAAAATTCCCCCTTCATGGGGGAATAAAGTTTTCCTTGGTTTTAAAATTTTAGACACCGGTAGAAAAATGTCGTTAAAAGTAAAAGAAAAACGAGAAATTTCGGTAGATCTTCATAATCATCAATTTTTAGGGAGACCCAAACAAATCATGACTATTTATGGGCCACAAAAAGAAGGCGGTCAGGACAAATATGATAACCTTATTGAAAATGAGCTGGAAAGAGTGAATGATGATGATAACTTTAGATTTTATTTAAGGGTTTCAAATAAAGACAGGTCCATTGTAATCGATCTACCGGGGCCTATTCTTGAGGACCTTCCCCAAAAAATAAAACAAAGAAATACCTGTCACTAAAAAAGCGGCCTTTTTTAAAGACTTTCCAAAAATTTTTATTACAATAAGATAGAAATCAGTTAAAAAATTAGAAATTGAACCAAGGGAGGGTTTATGGCCAAGAAAAAGGCGGCCAAAAAAAAGGTAGCTAAGAAAAAAGTAGCTAA
>DKQD01000141.1 GCA_002474345.1 Bacteriovoracaceae bacterium UBA7317 | reverse complement strand
CATGGAACTTATATGCAAGCTCAGGGCTTTGTAATCTTAAAGCTTCAAAGTATTTTGCCGCAGGCATGGCCTGCTTATGAAAACTTAAAGGTAAATGCTTATAGATAAACTGAATTTTCTTTCCGTATTTTTTTCTTAACTCCTGCACTACATTATAACCTCTCGTACAGAAAGGGCACTCAAAGTCAGAGTATTCAACAAGAACAAGGGGTGCATCCTTAAGTCCTCTCACAGCATCCATATCAGAAATTTCTGGTTTTAACGGGTTATCATAGTGAGCTTCTAACTTCTTTTTTTCTTCTTCCTCTCTTCTTTTAGCTAACTCCCCTTGAGCAACCTTAACTGCTTTTTGAAATGCTTCAACAAACTCAGTAGGCTTTTCCTCAATTGCGGATATCAAGATATTTGGATTTTCCTTAATGACTTTCTGGACTTGCTCTTTTAGCTTTGTCTCAGAAGTGCAACCTATAACTAGAAGGAGGACACTTAAAAGACTTAAGTTTCTAAAGGACTTTTTCATTTTTTCTACCCTCATTTTTGATTTAAAAAGATTATTTAATTTGAAAAAAACTTTCCCAAAAATTTACACGATTCTTATTTACCTCAGCCTTGATACTAATGACAAACCATCTAATTATCAATACTTACCCCATAATTATTATGCTGACCCTCAGTACTAGATAAATTAGCTTAAGCTTTTTCAAAATTATCCGAAAAATTCTATTAACTAACACTAGGCAATAAGGTTTAAACTTATGAAAGTCATTTTTATCACTTTGTTACCTATTTTCCTCCTGGTTTCATGTGGCCCTCAAGATGGAACAGAAAGGCAGGGGCTTTCATATCGTCAACAACAAGGAGGTGGTATCAAAGATAAGATCTCTGATCCAAATGTTATTAGCCAAGAGACCTCTAAAAACTTCTTGGCAGAGTTTGAACAAGTATACTCTTGTGGTGAAAGATGGTATCTGGATTTTTACGGCGATATTGTTGATTCAACTAAAGTTTCTAAGAACAGTATCCAACGTGGCAGACTAACAGGCCTCACTAAAAGAGTCTATCTTGGTGTAAATTCTACTTATAAACATATCATTTACGTGGAACAGGTCTTAAACAACGAAACAACAAGAGCCAACATTACTCTCTCTTTCTGTAAAAGTGAATTCCCGGGTATTTGGTTTCAGAATAGAACATTTGTAAAAGGGGATAAATATATGCATTTAGATACAGGGCGTATATGGGAACCCAATAGAGATGGTTTTAATTGGGACCATATCTATCTTGATGGGGATGCAGATGAGAAATATAACTCCGTTGATAAAGCTTTTGTCGTCATCCATTTCGAACGATACCTCAACCGTTCACGAATTCCTGTCTCGGCTAGTTTCACAAAAGTAAGATAAACTAAATAATTTGATACCCTATAAAGTCATCTTTTTAAATGCAATACTTTTAAAAAGCAGTCTCTTTTTTATTGACCTTAAAATAGAGCTCTATTCCTTTTACAACAGCACTTGAGTAGCTTTCCTGGAAAGTAGAGCTAGAAATTTTTCTGAGCTCCTTTGGGTTCGACATAAAGCCCATCTCAAGTAGGACACCAGGTCTTTTTGAAAGTGCAAGGACAAAAAATAAGCCCGGTTTAATTCCTCTGTCTTTCATTTTTAAGGAGGTCCCTAAAAAATCTTTAAGCTTACCATGAATAGAAGAAGCTAATGCCTTGGAACTCTCAACGGTTCTATTTACAACAAGGTCTATTAAAATCTGATTAACAACAGAATCTTCTCCTTCCAAACCTTTATTCTCTACTTCCTCAACTTTTTTAATGGCCTGATTACTTTTATTATTCAAATAGTAGGTTTCAAAGCCACCCGACGTTTTATAGTAGCTAGCATTTGCATGAATTGAGATGAAGAGGTCTGCATTAACTCTCTCTGCTATAGCCGCTCTTTTTTCCAGAGAGACGGTCCTATCAAAAGACCTTGTCATAAAAACACGATAATTTTTTTCTTTTAGCTTTTTACTAATCCTTTTTGACAACTCTAAAACTAAATCTTTTTCAAAATGAGTTTTTTTTTCAAGCTTTCCCTTTTTATTCACAAAAGCCTGAAAGGCTTTTGCTCCATCATCTTTTCCACCGTGACCTGGGTCTATAAGAATCGTTTGCGCTTGCAGTTTTAAAACTCCAAAAACAACAAAAAGAAGAATGAACGTTAAGCTAAACTTGTTTTTATATGTCATAGTGCTCTTTTTCAGTAGATCGTTCTAATAACAAGACCAGGGTAATAATACCTCAAAATCTTTTTATAATTCCACCCTTTTTGAGCTAGATGCAAAGCTCCTAATTGACACATTCCTACACCGTGACCTCTTCCCCTTCCTTTAAAGGTAAGGTTCTTCTTTGTAACTTTTCCCCAAAAATAATGAGATGGAAAGACCTTACGACCAAAAGCTTTTCTTAACGAAACTTTGTCTACAACAAACAAATCGTCTCCAATATAATACCGCATAGAGGAATCTTCAAACTTGTTCGGGACAAGACGCAAAACCCCTTTTATTTTTTTACTCCGTTTATGTTTTCCTTTAAAAAAAGACATCATTCTCTCTTTAGAAACTTTAGAAGACCAACTTTTTTTTCCGTGGTTATAACAAAAAGAACACTTCTTACTTTTATATCCTTTTGTATAATCACCCCAAACTGTTTTAGGTGTTAATATTCTTCCTCCGCATTTGGCATGATAAAAAGCTGGCACAATTTTTCCATCTTTAGTCATCAATATCATGCCCTTAGTTGACCGAGTCAAATTGAAAGTTTTGTTCGTTATATCAAAAAAATCCCCACTAACCTGATGGAACTCTGAGCTATCTAAATGAAAAGAATAATTTCTTTTTCTTTTTATTTTCTTCTCCCATAAAGCATAAGCGTAGGTCCTTGCTGCAACTGCTTGAGCCTTAAGAGCTTCAGGGGGCCAAGACTCATTCATCTCCTTCGCCAACAAAGAGCTTATATAAGACTCCATAAAAGTATCGTGAACAACATCACACCCCTTTTTTCTAAATGAGGAAAATACTAAAAGCCTTCCCTGGTAACGATCTTTCATAAGAGAAATAAAACCTGTAGGTGACTCAATAGAAGCTAAAAGAGTTTTTCTTCCAAGTTGCCTAGATGATTTCAAAGCTTTTTTACAATTGAAAACAATCCTTTTCTGCCCTCCAAAAAGAGCTTTATTCTGACTAAGGTGGAGTGTCCTTTTAAGGTCCATTCCACTAACACTAAACTTAGGAAGATTCTTTTCAACTCTAATTCTCAGGCTAGGCCCAAGAGAGTTTTTTGTTTTAGTAAAAGGTGTATAGGCACTAAAGCAATTCGATAAATCGAAAATGAAGAAACCTAAAAAAGTAAGAATTCTAAGCCTGAAGTTTTTCAATGCAGTCTCTTCCATAAGAACTGACCTTTCTCTTCCTGAGAAAGCACGCCTTAAAGGCTATGATCATTTTATAATTCGACTGAATTTTTAACAAGATTTTTTTGAAGATGACCCATGACCTTCTGAAGGTCCATCCACGCAGTGCG
>DKQD01000179.1:12743-38402 GCA_002474345.1 Bacteriovoracaceae bacterium UBA7317 | reverse complement strand
GAGGAGCAATTACCAAGTGCTGTTAATAAAGTTTGTCTTTCAAACTTTGTTGGTGAAAGGTTCTTGTCTCACGTAAAAGATATTTTTCAATTAGTTCCAGAAGAGTTGAGGCATGGCTATACAGCAAGTGGGCAGTCTGAATGTGTCGACAAATTAGTTAAAATTTTGTGGCATAAAATTAAAGAAAAAAGAACGGTTCATAAGATGATGACTTTTGATGGGCATTTCTTTGGAACAGGAAGTTTTCTTTCAAGATCCCTTTCTCTTCCTGAAGAAGCTTATTTTCCAGTAACAGTCATGGACAACCCTGAGTCTCATAACGAAGAAGACCTTCTTGAAAAAATAGAGCAAGAATTTGAAACAGGTGATTATTTGGCGGTTTGGATTGAACCACTCCTTCAAAAAACATTGAAGAGAGTAAGTGTTTCTTTCCTTAAGCAGTTAAAAAAGCTTTGTCAGAAGTTTGACCTTCCTCTTGTTTACAATGAAACAGCTTCACAGATGTATCGCTATAGTGATGACAACTATTTCCTCTCAAATGTTAGTGAGTTAAGACCCGACTGCGGTCTTGCCTATATGGGTGGACAAGCGGCTTTTGTTTATTGCTCTGACGAGTATTTCTTAGAAAAACCTCTTATGATGATCAGTACTTGGGATGGGGATGAATTCTCTCTAGGTTGTTATCATAGGGCCATGACGATGATCGAAAAAGATCATGGAAAATTTAAAGAGTTAAGAAAGAACTTTGATAAGAAATTAAAAGAAGTTCTTGAAAAGTACCCAACCAATCATATTGAAATAGAAAACGGTGTTGGTTATTTCAAAGGGAAAATTCCTCATCAGTTGTCTCAATACCTAAACTCACATAAAGATGCGTATCTTGTTTGTCCATCAACAAGCTCGATGAGACGTTTTTTAGAGGAGTTTTAAAAGCTCCTCTAATTTAAAGAGATTTGGAAATCTTAGTGATGAGTGCTAGCGAAAAGGAATGAGAGAGTGACTGAGAAGAATTACGATTTTCCTTATATAAAATATGAGGCCAATAAATCGGCGAAAGAGTGGGGCCAGGCACATGGTGAAAGTTTTAGAGAAGGAATTAAAGAACTTGTCGAAATTAGAAAAAAGCTCATGCTTTCTAAGAACCCGGCCCTTAGAAGTCAGCTTAACCCTTTAGCAAAACTTCAATATGAGGCCACCAAGAAGTTTGCTCCTGAAATTACAAAAGAAATTGAAGGGATTGCTGAAGGGGCGAATATTGACCTAACCGAAGTTGTGATCCTTAATAACTACACAGACTTTAGGGACATCCAACTTCCAGATGAAGGCTGTTCAACCGTTCACGTTCAAACAAATAATCAAATCCTTTCTGGTCAAACATGGGATATGCATGGATCAGCAAAGAGGTTTGTCAACGTCATCCACATACCAAAAACAGGTCATACACCAGAGTCCGTTGTCTTTTCTCTCATTGGTTGCGTTGGAATGATGGGAATCAACACTTATAAAAACTTAATTGGTGTTAATAATATTAATACGGCCAATGCTCAAGCGGGACTTGTTTGGCCTGCTCTTGTCAGAAAGGTTTTAAAAGAAACGAACCTTTCAGGAATGAGGCAAAAGCTGATTGAAGCTCCCGTCACTTCTGGCCACAATTACCTTATTTCTTCCCTTGAAGGTGGAGAGCATTGGGAAATTACACCAAGACTTCAAGAAAAAGTTGCTGAAATGACAAAAGAGCAGTCTGGTGGAGTCTTTCACACCAACCATTGCCTTGGCCAAAAGGTTCAAGAGGAAGAAGACACTTCTTCCATTAGTTCAACCACCCATGGACGGTACGAACTATTAGGTAAAAAGGTTCCTAATGTAGATTCTTTTGAAAAGTTGAAATCACTTTTAATGGATCATGAAGGTTATCCAAAATCAATTTGTTCTCACTTTCAAAGTGGCGCCCAAGACCCTTCTATGACTTGTGGTGGAGGGATTGCTGACTTTATTCATGATGACTATTACTTTTGGAGAGGCTGTCCTGAATACGATGATAACTTTAGAAGTTATCAGTTTTCTCTAGAAGGAAGTGAAGGAGAAAAAACCTTTGTTCTCAAAGAGTCTAAAAACTCTCTCTAAATTAAAAACTCAACCACTCTAAGAAGCTACGCCTTTTTAGAGTTTTTAAAAAAGGAATGGTAATCCATGGCAGACTATCCCTATTTTTTTACTTGGGCCAATCAATCAAGCCCCACAAAAATAGAGTTTGAAAGTAATGAAGATCATTTTTTTGTTTTAAAAAATGGTCACAAAGTTTACGACCTCTCTTCCATAAGCTTTCAAGCCTCCTTTGGTTTAAATAATGAAAAAATTAAAGAGGCCATTAAAAAGCAATTAGACTCTTTTTCTGTTGTATCGCCGAAAGCCATCTTCCCTTTAAAAGATCAAGCTACTTACAAACTCCTTAGCCATTTGGATGGATATAAAAGACAAATCAATGCATTGGATGGAAAAGTCTTTTATACACTCTCCGGTGCTGAAAGTGTTGAAAACGCTTTAAAGATGGCAAGACAGATAAAGAAGAAAAACGTCGTTCTTTGCCGAGAAAGGTCATATCATGGTGCCTCTCTTGGTGCTTTAAGTGTCACAGGTGACTGGAGGAATCAACCTCATCAAACCGTTGATGAATGGACGACCCGAATTCCTGAACCTCACAATGATCCTTTTTTAACTCAAACTGAACTCATCATAAAAGATGTGGGGCCAGAAAATATTGCGGCTTTTTGCCTTGAAACTATAACCGGTGGAAATGGAGTTATCATTCCTCCAGAAAGTTGGTGGCAGGGAATCCAAAGGCTTTGTGATCAATATAATATTTTTCTTATCTTAGATGAAGTTATTTGCGGTTTTCAAAGAACTGGCAGGCGCTTTGGTTTTCATAATTACCCTTTTTTAAAACCACACTTTATCTGTATGTCTAAGGGAATCACGGGCGGTTACATCCCTTTTGGAGCCGTTTGGGCCAATAGAGACATTGTCGAATTTTATAATGAAAACGTACTTTCTTGCGGGCTCACAAGTTACGCCCATCCCTTAGGTCTCGCTGCCATGGATGCCATTTGTGACATTTTAGCCGATGGCCATTTTTTAGAAAATATAGTTAATTTAAAAAAAATGATGAAAGGCTATTTTTTAAAATGGGAAGAGCTGCCGAACGTTAAAGAAATACGGACTATTGGCCTTTTGGCTGCCATTGAATTTACGAGTGATGTGACCCTCGACTTTAACTATTTTTTAGAAAGAGGAGTTCACCTAGTTGTTCAACCTCAGACACTTATTCTTTCTCCCGCTCTTACTTTTAACAAAATGGATTTACAGGCGGCTTTAGAAACATTAAATAAGGCCTTGAGAGAACTTTAAACTTTTAGCTTAGAATAAATAAAAGGAAAAAAAATGACTCAACAAAGTTCCAAAGTTTTTCAAAGTGCTAAAGATGCACTTCACGATATAAAATCCGGAAGCGCTCTTATGAGTGGAGGCTTTGGTCTCTGCGGTATTGCAGAAAATTGTATTGATGCCTTAAGTGAGATGGATGTTAAGGACCTCACGGTCATTTCTAATAATATTGGAAACTCAGGACGGGGGCTCGTTAAAATTTTAATTCAGCATAAAATTAAAAAGGCTTATTGCAGTTATGTTGGGGGAAACCCTGACCTTGAAAAGCAAATGCTTGCTAAAGAAATTGAGGTTGAACTTGTCCCTCAAGGAACCTTTAGTGAAAGGATTAGGGCCGCTGGCATGGGAATAAGAGGTTTTTATACGCCAACAGGTGCTGGAACACTTGTTGCTGAGGGAAAAGAAGAGAGAACGTTTGACCGTCCTTGCATTTTAGAACTCCCTCTGCACGCTGACTTTGCCATTATCAAGGCCCAGAAAGCGGACCCTTACGGGAACCTCTGGTTTAAAGAAACCGCAAGAAACTTTTCTCCACTTATGGCGATGGCCTCAAAAATTACTGTTGTTGAAGTGGAAGAGCTCGTTGAGCTCGGTGACATTCCACCAGAAGACGTTCACGTGGCGGGCATTTTTGTCCAAAGAATTTTTAAAGGGTCAAACTACAAAAACGATATTGAATTTTTAAAAGTGAAGGGAGAATAAAGATGACTTGGTCAAAAGAACAAATGGCGGATAAAGTAATTTCTCTCTTTGAAAAAGATACAAGTGTAAACCTAGGAATAGGTTTACCAACCTTGATAGCTGAAAGAATTCCAAAAGAAAGCAGAGTCATGATTCATTCAGAAAATGGCGTCCTTGGTGTTGAGGGAAGACCTGATGAAAAAAATGTATCGCCGACTCTTATCAATGCAGGAAAAGAAACCATTGCTGTAGGCAAGGGTGCTAGTTACTTTGACAGTGCTTTAAGTTTTGGAATGATTCGAGGGGGTCACTTAGATTACTGTGTGCTCGGTGGAATGGAAGTCGATGTTGAAGGAAACCTCGCTAACTGGATGATTCCAGGAAAAAAAGTCACAGGAATGGGCGGTGCCATGGACCTTGTTCATGGAGCAAAAACAATTATCGTGATGATGACCCACTTTAATAAAAACGGCAGTCCCAAAATGTTAAAAAGGTGTGGGCTCCCTTTAACAGGACTTAATGTTGTAGACATAGTGGTAACAGATAAAGGGCTTTTTTCTATTAAAGAAAACCGCTTTGAGGTTATTGAACTTGCTGCTGATGTCTCTAAAGAATCTTTAGGTATTAGTGAGGAACTATTAATTGAAAGACATAAATAACTAGTAGATAAAAAAAGGGGGCCTCCTGCAAAGGCCCCCTCTTTTTGGCTTCCTGCCTAATCTTGTAAGCAACTTCCTATCACCTACACTAATAGGTTAACCTAAATTTAGCGTAGGCAAAGAAAAAAAATAAAGTGGTAAAGTTTTCCTCGGTGTGTTTAAATTGACTTCTTTGATTGGAAAAACTCAATTTGAACGTACATCCTTTAATTTTTTAAACTCAAAAGTTATAATTCATTGAAATTAATGGAGAATGTGGATAATAATGAAATCAAAACTCTTCCCTTGGTTAATATTAATTTACTTAACTAATTTTGGCTGCACACAAATAATAAAACCTGCCAATAAAGCTACAGTTTCTTCATTATCAAAAAAAGAGAATGAAAAAACTTACTGTATAGTAAAGAAAAATAAATCTATCAATTTCCTATCTGGATCAGAAGAAAACTCTAAGTCTTTTCATCAACTTCTTACAAAAATAAAAAGGCAGCGAATTAAGCTCTCCTTTGTAGAAAAAGCTGCTCTATGGCTTCTTTACCAGATAAATGCAAACCCAGACGTTTGCTCACCTTCATCTCGCCTTCAAATTATTTTCGCCCACAAAGATTCAGAACCGATCTATTGGGACTTTCACCATCCATTTGCAAAAAACTTAAAATCAAAAAATTATTATCCCTACCTAGACGGTATCGATTTTATGCTCAAGAATTTCAAGTCAAAAAAGAGTCTTATTCAGTTAAGTTCCTTGCTAGACAGAAACCTTCCCAAAAGATTTAAAGTAACAAAAAGCCTTGAAAAGATAGTTAATATGAAGAGAACCGAGCTTTATAAATTAAAGCCATTTAAAAACTCTTTTTTTAAAGAGGCTGAACCTCTCAAAAAAAATGAGAGTTTTCCTAAACTTCAATTTAAAAAGCTTGTAATGAATTACAGAAAAAGCCAAAAAATAAATACGAATAAGAAATCTTTTGGAAAACACCTTTTAAAAAAAGCGTCTATCTCAAAACTCCTGTTTCCATTCAAAGTTGAAGGTGACAATTTCCCCCCCCCTATTAGATGTAATATAGACCTTTCTCTCTATAAGCATTCTATATTCCTCATAAACTCTGAGGAAGTATCATCTAGCATCTTTGGATTTGAACAAAATAATTCTTACTTTCTTGCTGCGAGTTCTCAATTACTTTCAGGACCTATTTCACCAATTTTTGGAACATTTCTCATGAGGGGTGCGCCCCCCCAAAAGACACCTACTATGTGCCTTATAAAAAATAGAAATAAGGAATCCAACATTGCGTTAGTTTCTTATAAAGGGAGGGACCCTGGTCAACATATTTACAACCTTTTTCAAAAAGGGATTCATCAATCAAATTCACTCATGGACCTTGATATTTTTTTAAAAGGTCCTAGAAAAATTTTTTTGGTAAACCCCTTAAGAGTTCTTATTGAACCATTGGATAAAAACACAAACGACTTGTTGCGTTTTAGAAAAAGAAATATTCCTTTATATCCTGTTAGAAACCTAGGATACATCCTGGCACACGGAAAATTTAACCTAAAAAAGCAAAATGGTTTCATTCTAGATAGAAGATCTCAGGAGAAATTATCATGCCTCGAGAAAAAATCTCCCTAATTGAAATCTATGGTAGTGCTTCTAAAAAACTCCTTATTAGACGTGAGCTGTCAATTCAAGACCTAAACATCAACCTTATGTCCTTCCTTCAAAATCTAGGACTCCCTATAGCGTCATCATGCCAAGGAGAAGGTATTTGCCGCTTATGCATTGTGAATGAGAGCGTGATTAGCTGTGGTATTTCAGTAAAAGACCTTCCTTTTGACAAAAAAGGCGTAAGAAAAGTGAGCATTGGCTATTTGTGAAGAGTTTTCACTTGTCGGCGCTTACTCAAATTCATATCATGTTCTTAATTTAGGAATTTAAAAAGGTATTGTGAATGAGGTATCTATCCTTCGATTTAGAAGCAACAGGGCTTGATCAACACGATTACATCATCGAATTTGGTATGATCCCCTTTGACACGGAAACTAAGACGCTCGAGGAAAACCTTGCTAGAACTTTCACAGTTCACTGCCCATCTTTTGAAACTTTAAAACCTCAACTAGCCCCGTGGGTCATAGAACACAATGAAGGGCTTATCAAAAGGGCTCATGAAGAAGGTGTTGACCACACGACTTTTAGAAAAATGATGGAAGAATACCTCCAGAGTCCAGATGTTAAAGATTATTTCCAACCTACTACAATTAACCAAATTGTCCTCTTTGGCAAAAGTGTAAACTCAATAGACATCCCCTTTTTAAATAGAGATCTTGGTTGGGGATTTATGAAAGAACACTTCAGTCATAGAGTGCTTGATTTAACGTCTACGGCCCTTACTCTTATTGACCTCAACTTTTTGCCAGATGAATGCGCCTCCGGCTCAGACCTCATGAAGTATCTTGGAATGGGAGAAGTTGAGCACACCGCTCTCGCGGATGCAAAAAACACCGCCATTATGTACCTAAAACTAGTCGAGATGTTTTTCAATAACTCAGGTGAATAGACTAAGTTAAATATTAGAAAAATTTCTTTAGTTCGAAAAAGAAATAAATTTAGAAGGGTTCAAAGCTTTTCCCTGCCTTCTAACTTCAAAATGCAAGTGTGGACCAGTAGATTTTCCCGTATTGCCGACTCTTCCAATAACCTGCCCTTTTTTAACGACTTGACCTTTTGTTACATAGTTATCCTGGTTATGTGCATAAACGCTAAAAAAGCCTCCTTTATGAGCAATGACGATGATATTTCCATAACCTCCTAGCTCGTTGCCTGAATAGACAACAACACCACTATTTGATGCCAAAATATGAGCACCTCTCTGCGCCGCAATATCCAACCCCTCATGAGGCCGCCCCCATCGGGTTCCAAAACGCGAACTAACTCTTGATGAAGACGGCACCGGCCATAAAAAAGCCTTATGACCAAGCAAAGACCATCCGCTGTCTATTTTGCTAAAAATATGGGGAAGGATTCCCTTTTCCTCTGGAACAAAAACCCACTCACCAGGAACAAAAGACTTATCATCGTTTTCCCGCTCCAAATCATAACGCGAAACACTATACTGCTTCGCAATACTTTTAAAAGATTCCCCTTCCTTAATTTTTACAAAATGACCACTTTTGAATTGAGTACAAGAAACAAAGATGAAAACGAAAGCAATCTTTAAAATTTTACTCGTCATTGTAATCTCCATCCATGGAAATAAAATTTTGATTTGTTTAAAACTTACTTTTTATCTAAATTCAAAAATCTTTTCAGAGAGCTTGTTCCAACACTTTTGATCAATTCTCCCTTTTTCCAAAAGGCTCAGAGGAGTAATCGAAACTTTTCCCTCAGAGACTGCATAGCAATCTGTTTTTTCGTTACCTTCAAACCCTTCGTAGATCCCACCAATCCAAAAATAATCTCTTCCCCTAAAATCTCGGCGCATTTGAATTTCTTCTGAGTATTTTTGAAACCCCAAACTGGTCAGTTCTACACCTTTGATCTCTTCAATTGGGAGGTTTGGTACATTTATATTAAGAAGTCCCATAGGCTCTAAAAGTAAATGGAATTTTTGCTCGACGAATTTTTTAGTAAATTCTCCTGCTGTTTCATAGAAAAGAGGGTTGCTCTTTGGTGTTCCAAAAGAACTTGCAGTACTTACGCTTAAGGCTGGTACACCGTGAAAAACTGCCTCTCTTGCTGCCGCAACTGTTCCCGAATAATATGTGTCCTGACCTAAGTTTGGACCGCGGTTAATTCCACTAACTACCAGGTCCGGCTTTCTTCCTTTTTTTTCCTTAAAAAGGTGAATAACTCCTAATAGTGCACAATCTGCAGGATACCCACTACACCCATAAATATCTTTCTCCAGCTCAATAAGTCTAAGTGGGTGGTCTAGCGTAAGTGTGTGACCTGTTGTCGACCTTTCTTCAAGTGGAGCAACAACAGTAACATTACCAATTTGACTTAGAGATTTTCTAAGGCTTTTTATTCCTTCCGCATAAACGCCATCATCATTTGAAATAAGAATCTCCATCTTTCCTCCCCTGAACTCCACAATTTTTTGCGGAAAATCTACTGTGTTCTCGACCTTTTACTCTTCTAAAAACCAGTAATCAAGATTACTTGGCCATAAAATCTATAAGGAAAGCTCTTTTTCAATCGCTTGGTCAAAAATTTCTATTTCGGCCTTAAGTAATCTAAGATCAACATTCCGATAAGAAGATTCAAAGTGATGATCTATTGGAAGAGAAATAATGTCAAAAGGCATCATATTTAAAACTCTTTCAAGAAAATTTAAAGGTCTTACACCCCTAATAAGGTTTTTTAACTTCATGCGCTGTATATGCTCACCGTAATTATCCCAAAACTGATCAAAAATAAGCTCCAAACTTCTGGATTTATCAAAGTCATATAATAAATCTAGAGACCATACCATACCTCTTAGGTTATAGCATTTAAGAACTTCATCCAAAGCAATACCTGGTGAGTAATGCCAAAAAAATGGGACTCCAAATTGATCATAAAAACCTGCATCCTTTTCATCACTAAACTCAAGTACCATTTCTGAAGTGCTCGAACTTTTTTCCAAGACCTTGTTCAAGTCTTCAACAACCTTCTTGATAAGAAAATCTTTTTCATTAGAAAAATGTAAATAAAAATTTTCTTGATTATCAGGGATATCGTTTATCATTTCTTGAAAGACGTGAAGCTGTAAAAAATTCAAACTTCGAGGCCTAAAATCAAATTGAAAAGACTTAAGCCCCATTGAACGTGCGGCATCTAGAGTTTCACAGCTATAAATTCCATCCAACCGAATCAGATTCTTCATAATTGAAATTATACAAAAAATACTTAAGAGGCTCAAAAAACAAAGATGGGAAAGAGGTGCCGATAGACTCTGGATGGAACTGGTAACTTACACCCCGCTCAAATAACCTCATTAGAACCTCATCATTCTCATCTAGGATTTCTTTAAAACTATTTTTAATTTTTTGTTTCTTAATAGACAGGGAGTTATACCTCTGCACCAGTATATTTCTACCCCAGGTTTCTTTTGGAAAACAGCTCTCCCATGAAGGGATTTTAAGAGAAACAGTCTGCGCATGAATAGGGTTTTTACTAAGGGCAACATCATCACCAAAAATTCTTCCCATAATTTGATGCCCCAAGCAAATCCCAACATGAAAAAGCCTATTGCAGCTCAATAACTCCTTGATGGAGGAAAAAAGATTCGAATATTCATCTGGATGTCCTGGGCCTGGACCATAAACAAGGATATGAACATTGTTAAAAAGAAAAGGACTTTTTAAAAAGGAACTTATTCTACAAAACGGAATAACTTGAAAGGAATAGCCTAACAAACCAAGGTAAGTTGCAATATTAAAAGTAAAGCTGTCATTAAAATCAAGGAGGCTTATTATTGGTTCCCTCCCCAATTTGTCTTTATAAATCCGATAAGGATGTAAAACTGTTGTCATTAAAGTTTACCAAAAAGTTAAAAAGAAATTTCTTGCTGGATAGGTCATCTTTATAACCCCAAATGAGCCTCCAACAATTATTATGTGGTTTATAAGTTACTTGGTATAAAGACAATTCTTTAACTTTTTCTTGAAGATTCCACTTAAACTCACCATCAAAGGTCCAAGCATCCATAGGCGATAAAGAAAAAGAAGCTTTTAAATTTCTTGCAGGCTCAAGGCCATTCACTGTATTTTGTTCCCAACCAAAACTTACGTTTCCTGATAAAACCCTTTGCCCTATATCTAAATTAAATTTATGCCCTTTAAAATTATCGCTAAAAAAGTAATACTCAGAAAAAGAGAGAGTCGTTCCCGTTTCCTCAAATGTTGTCCCACCATTAACATAGAGCCTCGTAAGGCGATTCAACAACCTTTCATCAGTAACGGTGAAATCGATACCTTGACTTATGTTCAAATAGGCAACTTCTCTAAAATTAAAATTATCACGTAGACTTCTTCCATCATTGAAAGGCTTGTAGTCTTTCACGCTTTTTCTAATAACAGAATGATTCCATTGAAACTCCAAAGTATTTTCTTTTGGCAAACTGGTACTAGGACTTAACTGAGCATTAAGATATTTTTTTGTCTTTAAAAAATCGACATGGTCAAAGATACCTTCAGAAGTAGAGATCTGATTCAAAAAACTCTGGTTGCCTTTATATTTTTGATCAGTCAAATAATAATGGTTAAAAATGAACATCTGAGAATGCTTATAGCTATCCTTCTTGATCGATATGTTTTGTCTCTTGTAGTAATTTTCGGAGCTAGGAAACTCCCCAATTACATCGCCCACATTTTTTTTTGATAAGTCTCTTTTTCCCTTTTCCTTTTTTCTTTTGGATTCTTTTTGAAAACTTCTATATTTCTCAACATCTAATTCCTTCAGGGGAAGCTTTTCTTCATAAGCCAATCCAAAAATTTTCTCTAACTCAAAAGACATAGAACTTTCAAATACGAAGCCTTCTTTAGAAAAGGTTGGTTCTTCTTTTTCATACGGAAAAACGTAATCTTGTCGGTCCCAAGTTATTTTCGACGTAAAATCAAAAGGACCTTTTCTAAAAAAAGTCATATCTATGTAGGGAGCACTATTTAAACGACTGGCATTTCTTATATAGCTCGTTTCCTTAACGTGATTCTGCTTAAACACTTTCAAATCTGACTCAAATCCAATATTCAAATTTTTAAATAGACTGGAGGAAATATTCCACAAATTAATTGGAACAGTTGAAAAGTTCAACTGAGGTAAAATCTGAATGAACTCTTCATCGAACTCAAAAGGAGAATCAATAAGCTGACTTCTGTAAAAATGCCCTTCAATGGAAGACTCAAAAAGTGAGCTTCTAAATTCTAGAAAAGTTGACCCACCCCACTCTGGTGAGAATGTTTTTTTCTCTATAAAAAAATCGAAATCTTTTAATAAATCAAGGTCTGTCCCATTTGTATAATGAAAGTGATGGTTAACGTTTTCTCCTAAAGAAAAATGATGCTCCCATTCGTAAAATGCCCTTTTCACTATTTCTTGGCCTCTATTGGTCGATCCATCTCCACTATAGATTTGATCCCTGATAAGTATTGTATCAAGTTCCAACCAGTTCCTGTGACCAAAGACTTTTCTTAGTTGAACTTCAGTACCATTTCCCCTTAGACCATAGAAAGAAGGAGTAAAAGTCATATCCATAGACCGACTTATATTCCAAAACCAAGGTTGTCTGTAATAAACACCCTCTCCACTGGGAAAAGAAAAACTTGGAAACAAAAGTCCACTTTCTCTTTTCTTTTTAATAGGCAGTATTATGTAAGGAACGTATAAAACAGTCACTCCATTAACTTTTATATAAGCTTCCTTAATTCTTATGTACTGCCCTAAAGTTATTTTTATACTTTTACCAAAAATACTCCATGACTCAGGACAATCTCTACAAGTGCTATACTCAGCGTTAATAGCGTTAACAATGCCTTTTCTAGGCATCGAAATGAACTCGCCCCAAACGACAAAGTTATCAGCTATAATTCTCGCATCTTTAACTTCAAGGTTACTTTTTTTAAAATTGTAGAAAAGCCTTGTCCCATAAAAAGTGATGCCTTCTCCAACGTACCTAACATTGCCCTGTACATTTAAAGTGCCTTCACCATATTTGAGCGAAGCCTTCTCGCCGTAGAGCATCTCCGTTCCATGAACGATAACAACATTGCCAACGGCATTGTATTCACTTTTCGAGGTTCGTCGGTAAGCTTTGTCAGAGAGAATCTGAACATCATCACCAGTCTTAAAGTCAAAACTAGTTCTTGCCAAAAGGTCCATTGAAGAAACTAAAGTGACTCCAACCAGAAAAAGGAGACCAAAAGAAAATAAAACTCCTCTACACCTTTGAAAGTAAAAACTTTTGTACTTCGCCAATAAAATAATACGATCCTGTTATGAGAGTTCTTTGACCCTCAGTTTGTTTTCCAGAAACTTTTTTTTGAAACCTACTGTTTAACCACTCCTGCCAGTCTAATAAAACTTGAATCCCCAAGGAGTCGCATAATTTTAAAATTTGATCATCACCTTTATCGTTCTTTTCAGCTTCTTTCCTCCATGCCTTTTCGTGATCAAAAAAAGTTAACGCAATACTTTTGTAAAGACATGGGTAGGTTGCAAGATGAGAAAGAGAATCTAAGATATCCTTTTTATTCCTTTTTGAAAAAGATAAAAGTACGTGGTCAAAAAAAGCTTCCTTTAAAGCTCCAGTTAACTTCCTTATCCCATCGATATTGTGGGCCCCCACGAATAGGACTTCATGGCCTGTCCCAATCTCCCATCTTTCAAATCGGCCTTTGCCTCCCGTAAAATCAGAATAAAGGTCAGAATTTACATTTTTCCGCACAACATCTGGAGGCAAGGACTCAAAGACCTCCTGCTTTTCACTTAAACAAAAAGTTTCTTTTAAAAGATAGGCCATTACTTTATTTCTAAAAACATAATGGTCACTCTTTTTCAAATACCCCATTTTAAAGAGGTCATAGTGAGGGACATCCTTTTTTGAGCAAAAGGAATGTGTTTGTGATTGAAGCCACTCCAATTCAAAGCCAGTGATCAGAGGGACCTGAGGTCTAGAAATACCCAGCTTTTCCATCAGTATCTCTTTTAAGCTATTCCCCAAAATTCCTTGATGATCCCTTGAAAGAGAGCAAATGGCCGTCAAATCTGGGCCTAGAAAATTGACCGCATCAAGTCTTCCTCCAAGTCCTACTTCCAATAAAACAACGTCCAGACCTTTGGACTTTTCTATGGACAAAGAAAGTTCACAAAAAACGAAAAACAAAAACTCGTAGTAACTCAAAGACCAACCATTGGCCAAACAAGATTTTCTACTAGAATCTAAGTATTGGTTTAAAAGTTCGTAAGAGGCGTGTTTACCGTGAAAAAGAAACCTCTCCCTTAAGCTTAAAATATGAGGCGAAGTCCAAAGAGCTGTCCTTAGACCCTCTTTACGAAGGAGGCCATCCAAACGATGGGCAGTTTCGCCCTTGCCATTTGTTCCACCAATTACAATGATCTTTATGTTTTTTTCTAAAAAGAAGGGTTTAAATGATTTTATAACATCTTTAGCATCGCTCTTATTAGATAGAAGAAGTTTTTCTTCGCCATACCACTTAGAGAGCTTCGTCTTTAAATTTTCTTCTTTGTCGGGTTGGAAGTCTCCTTCCCCTCCAACAACAGCTTGACCACCCAAGCCCAGTAAATCTATCATAAATTGGCCCTGATAAAGACTTGAGCTATTTTCAGCTTTTCTCTTTCCCAAACATTTTAAGAAAGAAGGACAACTTGCTTTTCAATTCATGACGAGGAACAATGCAATCAATAAACCCGTGGTCTAATAAAAACTCAGACCTTTGAAAACCGTCAGGAAGAATTTGTCTGATTGATTGCTCTATAACCCTAGGTCCTGCAAAACCAATCAGAGCATTAGGCTCTGCAATATTAATATCCCCAAGCATAGCAAAACTAGCTGCAACACCGCCAGTTGTGGGGTCAGTCAAAACAGAGATATAAGGAATCCCTGCATTTCGAAGTCTTTGCCTAGCTGCTGACGTTTTTGCCATTTGCATAAGTGACAGAATCCCCTCTTGCATTCTTGCCCCTCCGGAGCAAGAGATCACAACAGCCGGAATTTTTTCTTCCAAAGCTTTATCCATTGCCGCAGAGACTTTCTCACCGGCAACAACCCCCATAGAACCTCCCATAAATTGGAAGTCCATCACTGCGATTGAAACCTTTTGGCCTTCAATTGAACCAAGTCCACAAAGCACACTGTCCAAATTTCCAGTTTTTTCCCTGGCTTGAACAAGTCTTTCTTTATAGGGCTTTTTATCGGTAAAGATTAATGGATCTTTTGTCGCATAATTATCTTTTAAGGGCCGAAAAGAATTTTCGTCTAATAGACCATCTATCCGCTCTCTTGCAGTAAGCCTGAAATGATGATTGCAATAAGGGCAAACATTTTGGTTATCTACAAGTTTTAGGGATTGAATAATCTCTCCACAATTAGAACACTTTTTCCACAATCCCGAAGGAGTATTAGAAACAACTCTTTTAGCACTTTTTAATTTTGGACTTTTTACTGTGTCAAACCAACGCATATAATTTTACCTCTTTTTTCCCCATTAACTGGCCAAGGGTTGACTAGAAGTCATCTTCATCCCTTCTTTGGAAAACGACAAGCTTTTTTTATTAACTTTTTTAATGCACAATTAAAACTTTTCTAAATCACTTTCCCTTTTTCATTTTTGCAAGGCTTCCGTAGACTTCCTTTGAAGGTCTATCAAGCAAACAGCCCAACAGCTTACTTAAATCTTTAACACTTCCCGATTCAAGATAGTTTGAAGCCATTTCTTCGGCTTTTTTTAAAAGAGGGGCCTTATCTTTCCCTCCTATAGATGACAAAACGATAACAAACTCACCCTTAAAATTAATTCCAATTTTTTCATTATCGTAATCGGAAGCTTTGAATCGATAAGCGGTTTCATACTTTTTCGTTATTTCTCTTAATACAGCAATATCAGCTTCCGGCAATGCCTTTTTAATCTCTTCTAAAGTTTGATCGACCCGTTTCGGCGATTCAAAAAAAACATGAGTTTTACCTAAAACTCCCATCAAGGCAATAAAACTCTTCTTTTTTTGCAAATCACGAGGAAGAAAACCATGAAACTGAAAAGGGTAGGGAGGCAAACCGCTCAACTCTAAAGCTGCAATAACAGAACTAACTCCTGGCACTGTTTCTAACTTAAAACCCCAATCTAAAGCTCCTTTTACTAAAGGATGGGCAGGGTCACTCATTAAAGGACTCCCTGCATCTGAGCAAAAAACAATCTCTTCACCCTCTTCCAAAAGCTTTTTGGCAAATTGTAAACGGGAGTCCTTAGAGTGCTCATGAAAGGAATATACTCTTTTTCCATCTGACTCTATTCCCTGAGACCGGAGCAGGTTAAAAAAGGGACGAGTATCCTCAACAAAAAACAGAGTTTTTTTTTCAAGAATTTTTCGTCCCCTTAGAGTTAAATCATCTGGGTTTCCAATAGGAACACTTAACAAGATTAAACGACTCAATTGATTCTCCTCTTAAGCCAAATCACATTTCCATGGTTTACCCAACTTTACCTAATTAACCAACTCATCAAAACATAAAAAATTCCTATCTACACACCGCACAACATACAGAGTAAAATTTAAGAATATTTTAAAAATAAAAATGGGAGGCTTACCTATGTCTATGAAAGCACAAATAAGGACCGACTCGACAGGTAATATTACGGTTCACATGCGGGGCGGTCTCAATTACGAGCACAGTGCACCATTTAAGCAGGAGCTTGAAGAACTTATAATGGAAAATCCGCGCTCAATCATTACACTTGATATGCACTTTTTAGACTTTGTTGGCTCCTCAGGTATCAGCACTTTCGTAAAAACAATTAAAGAACTTAATAAAGATTCAACTAAAGTTAGACTTTCTAATGTTAAAAAAGAGTTTATTAAAGTTTTTAAACTTTACGATGGCGGTGTTTTAGAATCCATCATTGATGAATTTGATAACGACAATATCCCAGGTTTTAATAACGGTCTGGGAATGCCTGGCAAAAGAACCTTTGAAAACTAGTCTAAAATTTTAAAAGAAAATTAAGAGAAAAACGACACTCTAAAAACCCTAATATGACAGGGCAAGGATGGGAACATAAAACCCCCATCCTTTATTGTTTTTTTGAGCTTTTTTCCTTGGGTCATAGAGAGTGCTAAAGGCTTGCTGATGTCCATTTACTAAGAGCTCTTTGCCCTTTTCTTGAAAAAAATGACCATATTCGTCATCGTACTCTCTTTGAAAGCCGTGACTCAGGACAACATAGGTTCCAAAAATCAAACCTGCGTAGAGTCCTAATGAAGCTCCTTGAGCAATTGCACGAGCACCATTACCAAAAGCGAGGGTCGCAGTTCCTAAAAGCGCCCCACCGATTGTCCCATACAAGGCCATTGAACCCAATGCTCGGCTCTTAGCATCTTGGGCCTGAGCTTCTCCTCCGCCTAAAAAGAAGCACAAGGAAACAGCAAGAAAAAAGGTATGTATTCTTTTCATAACTTCCATGGCTCATAGGATAATTAAAAGCTCCCCTTTTGGCAAAAATATCTTTATCTCTCAGAAAAGAAAGACTATCAAAATGAAGTACTTAAAAAATGAAAACCTATGCCTGATCATTGTTTAATCTTGTTTATTTTGCTAAGAGAAGAGCCTGAAAATTTTTTACAAAAAAGGAAGGGGCATGGCCTACAACTTTAATAAAATTGAAAAAGCCTGGCAGAAAAAATGGCAAGACGACAAAATTTTCTCTGTCTCAATAGACACACAAAAACCAAAGTTTTATGTGCTAGATATGTTTCCTTACCCATCTGGCGCAGGGCTTCATGTTGGTCACCCTCTTGGTTATATAGCCTCTGATATTTACTCACGCTACAAGAGGCTTAAAGGCTTTAATGTTCTTCATCCTATGGGCTATGATGCCTTTGGACTACCTGCAGAACAATACGCCATTCAGACAGGTCAACACCCCGCAAAAACCACAGATAAAAACATCTCCAGATATAGAGAGCAAATGGACCAGTTAGGGTTTTCCTTTGACTGGGACAGAGAAGTTAGAACTTGTGACCCTAAATACTACCACTGGACACAGTGGATGTTTTTAGAACTTTTTGAGCATTGGTTTAACAAAAACAATAATAAAGCAGAATCTATTTCAAACCTTATTTTAATTTTAGAAAAGGAAGGCAACAAAAACTTAAAAGCTGCGTGTAACCCAAAAACGCCTCAGGTTGGTGCTGAAGAATGGAATTCGATGGAGGAAAACCAAAGACTAGAATTTCTTCAAAACTACAGGCTTGCCTATCAAGACGAAACTTTCGTTAACTGGTGCCCTAAGCTTGGCACAGTTCTGGCCAATGATGAAGTGAAGGATGGACTCTCTGTTCGAGGCGGCCATCCTGTTGAACAAAAAAAGATGAAACAATGGCTTTTGAGAGTCTCCGCTTATGCTCAAAGACTTCTTGATGGCCTTGAAAAAATAGAGTGGTCAGACTCAATTAAAGAAATTCAAAGGAATTGGATTGGACGCTCAGAAGGAGCAACTGTCCATTTTTCTATAAAAGATAGAAAAGAAAAATTAGAAATTTTTACTACGCGACCTGACACCTTGTTTGGCGTCAG
The DNA here is from genome assembly GCA_002474345.1 of Bacteriovoracaceae bacterium UBA7317. GTDB lineage: Bacteria > Bdellovibrionota > Bacteriovoracia > Bacteriovoracales > Bacteriovoracaceae > UBA7317. Next base: position 20,335 of record DKQD01000179.1, on the reverse strand, counting down.
CTTTATGGTTCTTGCTCCTGAACATGAATGGATTGGCTTAATCACCACAGACGCTCAAAAGGACGAAGTGGAGAATTATATTCTTCAGACGAAAAAGAAAACTGAAAGAGACCGCATCTCAGACGTAAAGAATGTTTCTGGAGCCTTTACAGGAGCTTTCTGTATTCATCCTTTTACAGGAGAAGAAATTCCTGTCTGGATAGGCGACTACGTTCTTGGAGGATATGGTACAGGCGCTATCATGGCCGTTCCGGGACATGACCAAAGAGACTATGACTTTGCAAAAAACTTTAACCTCCCAATTAGGGAAGTAGTCGAGGGTGGTAACCTTGCAGAAGAGGCCTTCGAAGCCAAAGATGGTGTTTTAGTGAACTCCGACTTTCTTAATGGCTTAAGAGTTCCTGAGGCCATCAAAAAAATGAACCAAGAGCTTGAAGGTGGTAAAAAGGGTGAACCTCGAATAAACTTCCGTTTAAGAGATGCTATCTTTAGCCGTCAAAGATATTGGGGAGAACCGATACCTATCTACTATAAAGACGACGCACCCTACCCACTTCCAAAAGATAAACTCCCCCTAGAACTTCCACCTGTGGATTCTTACTTACCAACCGAGGATGGAGAAGCTCCTCTGGGGAGGGCCAAAGACTGGAATTTTAAAACTGGTGAGCCATACGAACTGACTACAATGCCTGGCTTTGCGGGGTCATCAGCTTACTACCTAAGGTATATGGACCCTCACAATAAAAACGACCTTGTGAGTAAGGAAGCTAATCAATATTGGGAGAATGTCGATCTTTATGTTGGTGGAAGTGAACATGCTGTTGGCCATCTTATTTACTCCAGGTTCTTTAACAAATTTCTTTTTGATATTGGAAAAGTTTGTAAGGATGAACCCTTTAAAAAACTTATTAACCAAGGGATGATTCAAGGTCGAAGTAATTTCGTTTACCGTAAAAAGGGAACAAATAGCTTCGTTTCTCACGGTAAAGTCAAAGACCATGAAGTCACAACTCTTCATGTTGACGTAAATATTGTTCAAAATGATCAACTCGACTTAGAGGCCTTTAAAAGCTGGAGAGAAGAGTTTAAAAATGCTGAATTTATTTTGGAAGATGATGGTACATACCTCTGCGGAAATGCCGTAGAAAAAATGAGCAAGTCTCTTTTTAACGTTGTTAACCCAGACCTCATTGTAAAAGATTACGGAGCAGATACTCTAAGACTCTACGAAATGTTCCTAGGCCCTATTGAGCAATCTAAGCCTTGGAATACAAGTGGTATTGAAGGGGTCAGTCGTTTCCTCCACAAAGTCTGGAGGTTTTGCTTTGAGGAGGATGACTCCCTTTCACTCAATGATGAAAAAGCAACAGCTGCCGAACTAAAAATTCTCCATACGGCCATAAAAAAAGTTGAAGAGGCCATTGAGACTTTTGCCCTAAACGTTGGGGTAAGCTCACTTATGATTTGCCTTAACGACCTGACAAAGGAAAAAGCCAAAAAGAAATGCCTTATTAAACCATTTCTAATACTCCTCTCTTCATTCGCACCTCATATTAGTGAAGAAATTTGGGCCAGGCTTGGAGAAACTGAAAGCGTTTGCAAAGCTGAATTTCCTAAATGGGAAAAAAGTTTTCTTGTAGAAAATACTTATACTTATCCTATTTCAATTAATGGAAAGAAAAAGTTTCTAAAAGAAATTTCACTTGATTTACAGAAAGAAGATATTGAAAAAGTGGCCCTTGAAGACGAAAAATTACAATCTCTTCTTGAGGGCAAGACGGTTCGGAAAGTAATCGTTGTTCCGAAAAAAATTGTTAATATTGTTATCTAATTGAGGTTTTTATGGACACAAGAGATCAGTTTATCAAACAAATAGAAGAAAACTTAAAAGGTAATGGCTTTCCAGAAAGAAAAGTTTCTCTTCCCCTTGAAAAGATGTACGAAATTGCTGACTCAAAAGGGCTCAGCTTTAATGATGTCTTAAAAGTTATGAAAGAAAAGCATGGCATAGAGTCCCTTTTAGAAACAGAGAGGGTCATCTTCTCTAGCGCTAAAAAAGGCAGCGCATCACAGAGCGCCCCCTTCTCTTTCAATCCTGAAGAGTTAAAAAATATGGATCAGGATGAGCTAAAAGAAAAAGCACAAAGCTTTATGAAGTCAATGTCTCCCGAACAAATGGCCGAAATCCAAAAAACTTTTGCTAATATGAGTCAAGAAGAAAAGGATGAAATCATGCGAAAAGGAAAGGAAATGGGACTCCTTTAGTCTTGACCAAAAAAAAATGACCCCCTATATTTCCTTTACAAGAACTCAGATAAAAAGTGCCCTAAAAAATAAGCTTAGGGCATGAATCCATTGTTTCGTAAGATTTATTCTTTGGTATAATTGAGTATGGAAGAAATAGAAATTGAAGAAGCTCCCCTTTATTTAATTGACCTATGTAACCTGTTTGACCTCAGGCCGGCTCATCAATATGCTACCCTTTTACTCCTCCTGGCCAAGCTTAAAGATGGCAGTGGTCACCTTGAAAAAGAAAGGGTCCTAAATTTCACAAAAATGGGTGGACTCTCTTTAAGCTTTCAACAGACCTATGACTCCTTGGCACAACTAGAAAAAAAAGGAATCCTTAAAGCTGAAGGTGACGGTCTTTTTAGTATAAACAAACTTATTCCAACCTATGAGTCCATGAAGCTTATTGATCAAGGGACTCTCTCCTTTAACCTGAATATCAGCTACAAGCTTAAGAAAAGAAGTGTTAATTTTGAACTTATTGGGCCGAAAGAAAATGGAAAGAGGAGGGAGAAGACACCAAAAGAAAAGCCTTTGGAAGAGCAAACAATCCAAAAAGTTGTCGACTACCTAAATTTACAAACAGGAAAAAACTTTAAGTCCAGAACGACTGCTACAAGAAGTTCTATTCTCGGAAGACTAAGAGAGGGTTATTCATTTTCTGACTTTAAATGCGTTATTGATGGAAAAGTCTTAGAATGGGCCCATGACCCCAGTATGGCCAAGTATTTAAGACCAGCAACTCTTTTTACACCCTCAAAATTTGAAGCCTATTTAAACGAATTTGAGAGCTTGGATCCAGCGGATGTGAGCCAGAAGGAGCAAATTAAAGAAACTTTTAGAGAAGCACTTAGGCAAAAACTTGAGCAAGAAAAGAGGAATTGATTTAAAGTAAAATTTTGAAAGACCCTCTATTTAATTAAAGAGGGCCCTTTTTATACGAAAAAACTCAGTCTTAAATTTCAGATTCGAAAGAAAACCCACCTTTGAACTCATATCCTTCAAGACAGTCCTCTTTTTCTTCAATGCCATCAATCTCATTTTCATCTTCAATATTCTTAGAGTAAACATCTCCATAATACTTGATAACATTTTTACCTTTCAAATAAGTTCCTTTAAAGATCATCGCACTTTTTTGTCCACCAGCAAAATCAGGGGCCTTCATTGTTGTCGCAAGATAAAAATTATCTTGTCCTCTTTTAGTTCTTGTAAAAGCTTTTTTGGCCTCAAGAGAAAAGTTCATACCTTCTGCACGAACGACAATCTTTCCTTTACGACCTTCAGGCATATCAAGGATCATGTCTCTTGAGACAACATCACCTGTTCTTTTTATTGAGTAAAAAACCTTACCGGGAATTTCTAAAGCGGAAACTGAGCCTACTGATAAGAAAAACAGTAATAGAGAAGCCAACATTTTGTTCATAGTAACATCCTTTTTTTGTGTTAGTTATTAAAATTTGCCCACACAATGTTTTAAAACTATTTTGAAACTTGGTCAAAATAAAAGCTATTGACAAAAATTAGACAATTCTTTTGACAAAACTTCAAAAAACTAGTCCCGCGCTTTAACTAAGAGCTTTGAAGAGATATTAAAAACCTTAGACAAAAAAGAACAAGTACCTAAAAGCCTCCGTCTTTGTTTCCTAGAAAGAACAGGACGAGAGGGAGACTTCACCTCAACAACCTGCAAGCTAACAACACCGTCCTCCTTTTTAAAAAAGCAAAGGTCCACCTGGCCCAATCCTTTCTTCCTTAAAAGGTCCTGAGAAATAAGAACCGGAATACCTTTTCCATGAAAAAAAACAGACCACCACGACTCCTCTTTCAAACCAAGCTCAAAGGTTTTCATAAAACTCTTTAACTCCTTTAAAAGTCTTCCTGTGAATGCGGCTTGGACCTATTTTTTCAAGAGCTTCGTAATGGGCCTTCGTTGGATACCCCTTATGTTTGGCCAAACCGTAACCAGGGTATTCTGAATCAAATCTCCTCATTAAATGATCTCTGTACTCTTTGGCCAAAATACTTGCAACAGCAATGAGGACAACTTTACTATCGCCCTTAATAACCGGCTCACTATAGGCAACGGCCTCGAGTCCCTTTGGAGGATACTTTCCATCAACAAAAAGAACTCCCCTCCCGTGATTCTCCACAAAATCTTTCAAAGCTTTATTTTTATAAATTAAAGACCTTAAAAAAGATTTCTTCATTGCCATTAATGAAGCTTGAAAAATATTAACTTTATCTATCTCAAGGGGAGAAACCTCCTCTATACAATATGTAAAGGCTTCCAAACCTTTGCCTGTAAATACCTGCCTTTTAGAAGGCTTTAATTTTGGAACCTCTATACCTAAGAGGTTTAAAATCGATATTCTTTTCTTTTCTGTAAGAGACTTTGAGTCTCCCACACCTAGCTCAAGAAAAGGTTCTAAGACTTTCTCTATTCCCTGAGACTTAACACTCTTTGGTAGAAGATGAGGAAAAAGAGTTACGGTTGCCCCAACAACAGGGCCTGCCAAAGGGCCTCGTCCTACTTCATCACAACCTGAAAAGAAGGAATATTTTTGATCTTCAAAATAAACTTTTTCAATATGAAGTTCCATGAATACCGTAGTCCTTTTTCTAATAAATTCTTAAAAAAGGGAAAAAAAAAGCGCCCAATTTGGACGCTTTTTTTATTTTGAAAAAACTGTTTTAAAAGTAACTTATTTTCTATCGTAGTCAATAGCAATACGAGCACTTTTCCCAGAACGATCTCTAAGATAGTAAAGCTTAGCTCTTCTACTTTTCCCTCTTTGAACAACCTCAACCTTTTCAACATTATGTGAATGATAAGGGAAAACTCTTTCAACACCAATTCCACTAGAGATTTTTCTTACTCTAAAGTGGCCGTTCACAGAACCTTTTCTTTTAATGGAAATACAGACACCTTGAAAAACCTGAATACGGGTTTTTGAACCCTCAGTAATTTTCGCGTGAACAGCAACGGTATCACCAGTTCTGAAGTCTGGAATATCCTTCACTTTTGGGTTGGCATGAATTTCATTTACTACATCAATTAAGTTCATTTTTTCCTCACAATGATCTTAGGACCCATTTAAGAAAAGTTTCTTAAACTTTTCGGGCCACTCTATTTAGACTCAGAGGCGCCAAGAAGACGATCTAAATAAATCGCCACTGCAGACCTCACAGATAGATGGTTGTAACCATCAAAACTTGAACCGAAAATAGGTCCCAGTCTGTAATCCGCTCCTTCCACAACAGGTGCTGTAAGTCCCCATCCTGTACCAAATAGCAATAATATCGGCCTTTTGTCAATTTTCAATTTCTCTTTTAAGTCTTCTGCAAGCCCATCATGCTGCTTGAAGTTTGCACCAGTGACTACAACAAAAGGCTTCTGATAAGGGTTTCCTAGCTTTTTTTCTGTTTCAACAACAGAACGCAAAGCATCATCAATAGATGATACGCATCGAGCAACATTAAGAGCGTCACTTCTATCAGGATTATAAACAGATGCCTTATCCTCATTCCAATGACCTAAAATCCTTTTTAGCAATTCTTGCTGGGCCTTTAGGGGTGTTATGAGAAAGTAATTAGTCACCCCAAACGTCCTACAACTTCTCGATATATCGTGGATATCTAAGTTGGTTACCGAAGTTGTTACAACCTCACCTCTTTTATTATTAATAGGGTGGTGCACAAGACCAAGGTAAACCCGAGACCCCTCACCCTTTAAATTTTTCATAAATCCTCCAATAAATCTGGTCTCTCTGCCTGAGTGACTCTAATAGACTCAAACCTCTCAAATTCCTCTATTTTTTTATGATTGCCTGAAAGAAGTACCTCTGGAACCTCTAGGCCTTCAAACAACCTAGGCCTTGTGTATTGAGGGTGCTCCAGCAACCCTCCCTGAAAGGACTCCTTTTGAAAACTTTCTCTATTCCCAAGAACTCCCGGCTTAAAACGGATAGCAGAATCAATAATTGCCATGACAGCAAGCTCGCCACCGGTCAATACATAGTCACCAAGGCTTAGCTGCTCATCCACATATTTCTGGATAAACCTTTCATCAATGCCCTCATAGCGACCGCAAATGAAAACCAAATCTTTCCCATGACCATTTTTTCCCCAGGCACTTTGGGAAAACTCCTGACAGTTTTTCTGATTCCAAACTCTTCCTCTTGGTCCAGGAAAAACAACGTGAAGCTTTTCCTTCCAGTCGGGCCCATAGCCTCCAGGCCCAACGACACCATTAATGAGTGCCGCTTGAAGAGTATCAGGCCTCATTACCATACCTGGGCCTCCTCCATAAGGAGCATCATCTACACCCTTATAGGAATTGCTGGAATAATCTCTTAGCTGAACTAAATGAACAGATAGACCTGACTCTCTCTCACCTTTTAAGGCCCGACCGGAGAGACCTGTCTCCAAAAAGGCCTTGAAAAAATCCGGAAATAAAGAAATGATCCAAATCTTATGATCTTTTTTCTCACCGTTTGTCACTTAATACACCTTCTCCCTAACATTCATAATAAAATTGGCCTCTAATATGGTGTTAAATGACTTCTGGTCTGATCACTTCAATTCGATGGCCCCTTTCTAACTGCTCTACAACAGGAAAAAAGGCCTTCACGAATGGTATCTCAAGAAGATTTTTGTCTTTTGTTTCAATAACTGCAACGCTTTGACCTGGATGTTCATAAAAGCCTTTCAATTCCCCAAAAGGCTCACCTTTTTCGTGGTCAAAAACTTCCTGGCCTTCCAAATCAGACAGGTAAACCTCATCTTCAGGAAGATCCGGTAATGAATGACGAAAAACCTTTAAATCAAAAGGAAGAATCCGTTCAGCAGAGGTTCGGTCCTCCACACCTTTAAAACTGATCATAACTTTGTGGCCGTAGACAATATTGGATACAGTAAAGTCTCTACCATCAATCGGTAAATGATGTTTACCATTTCTTGGAAATAAGCGGACTTTTGTTCCTTTCTCAAGTGTCCTTCCCTCTAGGTTCTCTAAGTTGAGCTTTAAAGCACCTTTAAGTCCATGAACACTCTGACAAAACCCCAGTGTTATCATACTCGTCGTATCCACTCTTTTTAACCTCTCATTTCTAAAACAAAACACCCTCTTTTACTAACAAAGAGGTCCTTTTGTAAAAGATGAAAGGTAAACTTTATAACCTCAAATAGCAGCTCAGAGACAACATTGGACAAAAAGATGCAAAGCATAAAAAAAGAAGCCTAACCGGCTTAAAGAAAAAAAGACGTAAATGGGACCAGATCAATGCATCGCCCGTTCATTTATC
>DKQD01000179.1:0-12334 GCA_002474345.1 Bacteriovoracaceae bacterium UBA7317 | reverse complement strand
TGGTCAAGCGTGCTTCGCTTAAACTAGGCCTTGCCATTTTTGCCCTTGTTTTAGCTTTTTTAACACCTGAAAGTGGTTTTCCATCTTCAGAGAAGTTGGAACTACTTTTTTCGAATAAACCAACGAAAGAGTTTCACAAGACGTTTTCAAAAGTCTCCTCAAATGACTCTGAAATTGTCAATTTCTTAAAGCCCTACCAAATTATCTTTGTAAGGGGTATTTTTACAGACCTTTATGGTGGGCTTTCAGAAAGAGTCAAGGCACTTGGAGGACCTATTCCCGAAGGCTTTGGAAACCCTTTTTATCATGAAATTAAGTGGCTCCAAGCTCAAGGAATCCATACGACAAAAGCTCGTATTCATACAGAGCAGTCACCAAGCTTCAATGGAAATATCGTCGCTGAACTTGTTGAAGAAAGCACCAAGCCCGTTATTTTGATAAGTCACAGTAAGGGTGGAAATGACACACTTTTTGGACTTCTCCAAAACCCTAGAATCTATCCTAAAATTGCCGGCTGGCTTACACTCCAGGCACCACTCTATGGGAGCCCCCTCTTTGACTGTCTTGTCGGTTGTCCCTTTACAGACTTAGCTTTAGGACTCGGAATTGATATCGTCGGGGGGAGCTTTGAAGGCCTTCAAGAAATGAAAACTCCACTTCTCACTAAGCTTCACGAAGAAAGGGCCCATGATATAAAGACAATAGTTCAAGAGATTCCAACAATCTCCCTCGCTAGCCAATTCAAAAACCCAAATATTTTTCTGACAGGCCTTACACCACCAAAGAACAAATCTGCTTTTGAAGCTTTAAACCGCTTCATCCTTATCGCTGGTGGTGGAATAAATGATGGGATGACTCCGACAAAAAGTGCATGTCTTAAAGGAAGTGACTGTGTTTTCCTAAAGGGACTTGACCACGGAAACCTATCAGTCAATTTAAGCCCTTTTAGGGCCTATGAAAAAGAATTTAGAAGAAACACGATTCTTGGCCTCCTTGAAATGCTTAAAAAAAGAATTCTATTTAGAAAATAGAACATCTTAATACATCTTGAAAGAATCCCCTCTTAAGGCCGCGCTGATAAAAAATGGCGGCCTTAAGAGAGGTGACCAACACTTTGAAAATACCTGAATACACCTCAAAAAGCGTGAAAAAACTACACTCTTTAACCACTTCCATAAGAGCTTCTTGATCCCATACCAGCAAAGAGATACAATGCAATGAGTTATAAAACACACAGGAGGAATACACATGCTTGAAAAATCACTCTTTTATTGCCCTGAAGAGTTTCAAGATGAACAAAAAAACGAAATCCTCAACGCGATCAATTCTCTAAAAAACCTTCCTTTAGAGCTAAACGAATTGAGAAGTTTATATATTGATCTTCTTCAACCAGAAATTAAAAAGCACTTTGTATAAACAAAAAAAAGGAAGCCCGTGAGCTTCCTTTTTTATTCTACTGACACTGACCATCCTTGGTCTGCATCTAATTTCATTCTCTGAGTTAGGCCCTCGGTGGCCTAGGTAAAGGAAATGGGAAGCCGCCACCGCCGCCTCCGCCTCCGCCTTGATCATTTGGCTTAAACCAGCATAAAGGCCTTGTTTTGATGGCTGCTTCATTTCTCTCTCTTACACAAACACCCTTGTTGATATCTGTTTCGCTAACTCCATCAGAAACTTCCTTATCACAAAGGGCACCTGAAAAATAAGTATCTAACCGGCACTGAGGTGCTGGGTGGTTACTGTCTGTTGTTGAGACCTTAGCTGGATCAGGTGTATCAAACTTAAGAGGCTTGTCTAACTTTTTAAGGGCCTTAAAAAGGTTGCCTAAAGACAGACCCGCCATGGCGTTTCTCTTACAAATCGCCAACTCATCCTGAGTCGAAAAACTTTCCTGACACTTCTTAGTCACAAATTCCGGTACGTCCATTTTCTCGACGATGGCAACATTATCATCGTCTTTCATATAACGCCTCATACATTTTAAACTTGCAAAATAATCTGCTTGGCCTTCATTAGCTGCCCACGTTGTGGACCAAAACATTTTTTTCTTTGGAAGCCCACCGATATGATGACCAAGCTCATGGCAGACAACCATGGCAAAACCATCAGGAGTTATGGCCTCATGCCTGGCAAGACCCCCGTACATATTGACAACCCACTTATTACCAAAGCGCTGCGCTGATGCATTAACCGTACCATCGTCCCACTTCCTCTCTACGTGGAGGTCTCCACCTTTGTCACGCACTAGAGGTTTATAAATGGTCTCAATTTTAGAAATAACATTATTAAACTCCTGCTCAGTCATAGAATTGATCCCTTTGTCATGAGGGCCAATCCATAAGTCATTGTCTTCAACGATCCCTGTCCTACCGTGAATGTCGCAAGAATAAAGTTGGTTAAAAGGCATCGCTAGTGTTACGACTAAGGCAATCAGTAACTGTTTTAACATACATACTCCCTTACAAAGAACATTTGTCTTTAGCGCTCCTACTTAAGACCTTAATAGTTTCTCTGATAAACCCCCTCATGTCTGCCATCTGTAAGAAAATGTTAATCTTATCTTTATTTAGCTATTATATTGATCATTACCAAACAAGGAAGCTTCCCTAAGAGAAACGTCATAGACCTGTACTTGAAGGGCTCCGAGGATATTTTCAACCTTCCCCTTAATCATAAAGGCCCTACCTGAATACAGAAGGTCACGGAAGGAAATATATGCCGGTGGGAAAAAAACGGCTTCTATAAGACCCACCTCATCTGAAAAAGTCGCAAAACACATTTCTTCACCTTTCTTGGTCCAAACGACTTTAGCTGTTACATAGACACCAAAAAGAATCACGACTTCATTAATAAAAGCAGCAAGCTCAACACTTCGAACTCTTTTTTTATTTTTTAATGCATCTGGGTAAAGTGCCCAAACAGGGAAACTAACAGGAGATTTTAGACAATCCATTTCCCACTTAATCAATTGCTCTGGGGAAAACTCTTTGAAGACCCTAGAGGGGATTTTTCCTTTAAACCTTCCCTTCTTTTGAACAGCAAACCATTCGTAGACCCGCCACATTTGAGAACAAAAGCTATCGCCTTCCTTAAGTGAAGAAAAGGCCCGTGATTTTACAAAAATCTTGGCCTCTTCAAAAGAAGGCATAATCCTAAAAAGAAAATTGTCAATTGAAGAAAAAAGCCCTTTATCCCGACGCTCTTCAATAATTCTCTTTTTAAGTCCTTCAGTAAGACCACTTAACTGCTGAAGACCTACTCTAATCGAGCCTCCATGGCCCTGAAACCCCTCTTCACTAAGGTTTATATCAGGAAGTAAAACCTTCAAATTGAGCCGCCTGGACTCTTCCAAATAAGTCGAAAGAGAATAAAAACCACCACCATGAGACATAACCGCACTCATAAATTCAGCAGGAAAATGAGATTTTAAGTAGCAAGATTTAAAAGAGACCATTGCATAGCTTGCCGAGTGGGCCTTACAAAATGAATAACCTGAAAAACTCAAAATCATCTTCCACACTTGCTCTAGAACCGACCTGCTAACACCTTTTTTCCTGCCCCCCTCAAAAAACATTCTTTCAAAATCCAGCAGTTTTTTCCTTTTATCTTTTTTATCAAGAACCTTCCTAAGACCATTTCCTTCACTCATACTAAAGCCTGCCAAAACCATGGCAGTTTGAGAAACCTGTTCTTGATAAATCATAATTCCATACGTCTCTTCCAAAATAGGCTTTAAAAGAGGGTGAAAGTGAGAATAAGACTTTCCATGGAGCCTCTTCACAAATTCAAGAGCATAATCATTGGCAGCGGGCCTAATAATTGAGGATGCCATCACAATATGCTCAAATTTGCTCGATTTCATTCTTTGAAGAAGTAGTCTTGAGGCTGGGGACTCTATGTAAAAAACACCTAGTGTCCCCCCCGACTCTATAAGCTTTCGGGCCTTAGAATCAAGTAGAGGATCTAACCCATCATAAGTCAGCTTACCTCTAGGACCTCCATCCATTTCGATGCGCTTATTAACAGCACTTATTGTGTCTCGAATGACTGCAAGGGAACGGTTACCTAAAAGATCAATCTTCACAAGGCCAAATTTTTTTACCTGCCTTTTTTCCCAATGAACAATAGGCAAACCTTTCTGCGTTTTTTCTACAGGAACATAGGATGAAATTGGTTTAGGTGTAATCACAACCCCCCCGGGATGAACCGAAAGGTGTCTAAAATGACTTTGAAGACGCTGTGCCTGAAACAAAATCGTCCTCCAAAGTGAGGAATCTTGAACTTTAGGAAACCGGCTTATCTGGTCATTAATTTCATCGAGAGGAACACCATAAACCTTTGCAACCTCTCTAATCGCAGAAGCTCCCTGGAGAGAATTGTGATTGGAAACCATCGCTGAATGACGAGGGTATTTTTGAAAAACATAATTTAAAATAGCGTCCCTTTCATCCCAGGGAAAATCTATATCAATATCTGGAGGATCCTCTCGGTCTGGATTAAGAAAACGCTCGAAGTAAAGGTTGTGGCGGATGGGATCAACATGGGTAATTCCTAAAAGAAAACTCACTAAACTCGCAGCTGCTGAACCACGCCCGCAGGTTCTAGGGCAATGCCTGACAATATCTTCAACGACTAAGAAGTATGAACTAAAACCCTTTTTAGAAATAACACCAAGTTCATGCTCAAGCCTCTCTATAAGCCGAGACTGAAACTGGTTATGAAGCGTCGGTGTTTCTTGTCCTCCATACCTTCGTTTAATACCTTCGAAGCTTTTCTTTCTTAAAACATCATCACATTTCTGCTTACTCCAATCGTTAAAGCTTGGAAAAATCGTTTTTCCTTCACAAAGATTAAAATGGCGACACCGGTTAAAAATTTTATATGTATTCTCTATTATCTCTGGATAGGCTTGAAAAAAGCTTGATACTTCATTCGGATTCATGAGCCGGCAACTTTTCTTAAAAAAAGAAAGATCCACTTGATCTAATGTTTTATTTTGATGAATCGCTTGACCTAAACGGATAAAAAAATCATCTCCCTCTTCGATAAAACGTGCGCGAGTGCTCCCAACAAAAGGAATTTGTTGATCTCGGCACCAAAGAACATCTTTATGTTGAGAGAAGCCTGGAGAAAACTCGTAGTATAAAGTCCCCTCTTCTTTTCTTTTTTTGAGAGTAATAAGTAAAGACCGGCAATCGGTCATAATGACAGTATTTGAGCCCATCGAAATCAAATGGTTCTTAAGCTTTTCGCCAGTAAAAGATTCATGCTTCAAGTCTGTTAAAAGATAACACAAGTGCTCATAACCTTTTTTATTCGCACATAAGATAACAAGCCTATAGCTTGACCAAACGACCTCTGCCCCAATAAGAGGAGAAAGCCCCATTTTTCTGGCCTCTTCATTGAAGTGAACAGCACCATAAAGAGCATTCGTGTCCGTAAGTGCAATCCCTGGCAATTGGTTGTCCTTGGCCCAACGGCACAATTCTTGAGGAGAATTCAACCCGGCCAGAGGGGAGTAAAAAGAGTGAACGTGAAGAGGAATCAAAACTCTCTCCCAAGGACAAGAGAGGTTTCTCCAAAGCGGCGCCTGACATCTTCCATAGCATCAAGAATGTCATCTCTTTTTTTCTTATTAACTTCACGAAAAAGTGGTAACTGAACTTCCTCTTGAACAAGCTCACAAAACTCCAAGGCCATATAATGAATCATTGTTCTTCTTTTTATCAATTGATGGAGGAGGTCTATTGCCACATTCGACAAAATATCCATATCGAGGCTTAATGCTTTAAGGGCCTTTTTCTTGTGAACAAATTTATAATCACTATAGCGTATAAAAAGCTGAAGAGAGCCAGGATACTTACCATACCCTCTTAAAAAAAGAACACCACGGGACACGAGCCCCAAAAGAGCTTTTTGAATGCAAATGAGGTCATTTGTCTCTTCTTCCAAATAGAGCCCTTCATAATGGCCCTCCTTTCTTGAGCTTTTTTGAATAGGGCTTAAGTCAACCCCCTTGGCCATTTCCAAAATAGGGAACGCATCATCTCCAAAGGCCACCTGTAAATAAAAGTGGTCAAGCTCCACAATATCCCTATTTGTATGGATATTAAGCTCATCACAAAGTGAGCTTTTACTCTTAGAGCTCCTCTTGAGTATTTTTTGAATAGGAGGGAGTACACTAACTGGTAAAGGGGCAAAGAAATCCTTCTCCCCTCCTCTTTTAATAAAACAAATACCGTGATCCATTTCCTTCGTCTGAGCGGCGACTTTACTGACAAGTTTATTTGTTGCACCACCAAAAGATCCCTCTAAGTGAAATGAATCCAAAATACTCCTTTGAAGGTCTAGGGCCTTATCTGGAAGGTGGGGATAAAGGTGATCAAAGCCAGTCATATCTAAAAAAAAGCGTCCATGCCCTTCCACTTCATAAAGAGGAGTCGTCTTGGCAATAACTTTTTCCTCTAGGTCTTTGGCCACTCGAGAGTAGAGCTCTGGCCTTGGAGGGAGAACAACAAGATCTCTGCACACCTTTTTTGCATGGGCCATGGGCATCCCTGGCAGAATCCCTGCCGACCTCGCTTCATCGGAAGACTCCCATACGGGCGCTCGGCCACTTTGAGGAGGAGCAATAACTAAAGGCCTTGACCTAAGGTTTGGTGATAACACCCTTTCAACGGCAATAGGAAACCTCGTTATATTGACATACAACACTTTTCTCACAAGAGAAGAACCTCTTTTTTCAATGTTTTAACTTATATCTAACAGACAACGAAAGACTTAAGTCTTTCTTAATAATGCCTCAAAAGACCCACAACGATCCCCTGTATTTCAAAGGGACCGCCCCTTACAAAAAAGGGGGCCATTTTTTTATTAGCAGGATGAAGTTCAACCACACTTTTTTTTCGATAATACCGCTTAACAGTCGCCGCTCCATCAATAAGCGCCACAACAGTTTCGCCATTACGTGCTGTCGACTGATGCCTGACAACAATTAGATCTCCTTCCATAATGCCATCGTCGATCATCGATTTTCCCTTCACAGAAAGAGCATAATACCTTCCTCCTCCAATCATCGACTGAGGAACAGCTATAAGTTCGCTCTGACTATCATCCCTTTGTACATCAAGAGGTCTCCCGGCAGCGACGCTCCCAAGAAGGGGAATAGATGCCGTAGGAGGCTCTTCACCAGGCGTTACGAGTTCAATCGCTTTTGACCCAACAGATTTTTGAAGAAAGCCTGCTTTTTTCAAGTAGCCTATATAGTCTTGGACAGAGCTTTTAGATTTAAGCCCAAAATAGTGCTGAATTTCGGAATAAGAGGGAGTACGACCTTCCTCCTCATAATAATTCCTTATAAAGAGTAAAACCTCCTCTTGCTTTTTTGTAAGATGAGACAAACTTTCAACCACTTTAGGCTCCAAATAAAGGTGATAAAAAACATACGTACACTTTACGTACGATCGACTATAAAGAGTCCAAACATAAACGTAAAGCAATTTATTTAATGCTATTTGGAATTTTACTAGGAGGCTTTTCCATTATTCTCGAGTTGCCATGAATCATAGGCTTTGCGGGTCGTTGTAAGAAAATCTCTGCTTTTTGACTCTTTACAAAAATAGCCATGGCACTTATTTAAGTCCCCTCTCTCTTCAAGAACCTCTTGATCATCAGCGCTCATGAGAACAACAGGACACTCTTTGTAAATGACGGCGCCAAGATCCACCCCACTCATCTTAGGCATATTTATATCAGCGACAACAATATCAAAATTTGGATTCTTCATCCAAATATCTAGTGCTTCTTTTCCATTGGTTGCGACAGTGACATCAACCCCTCTCTTTTTAAGGAAAAAAGAAAAAAATTTAGTCACATGGGGATCATCATCAGCTAATAAAATACTCGTAAAGGGAACCTTTTTAAGCATGATCTCTCGACTTATTTCGAAAAGAGCAATCTTCCTCTTTGAAACATAGGAATAAATGAGAAGGCATAAAATAAAAATGAAAGGAATAAAGACAACAACGCGAAAAAAAACCGACGAAGAAATAATCAAGTCCCAAAAGGAGGATAAAAACCTCTCTACAGAAAGAATGTAAGAATCAAAGCTTTCCATTATTCATACCTCTTCACAATCCCATTGATCTTAAAAATAGAAGGGCGCTAACTGACCGAGGCTTTGGCCCCCAATCAAACATCCACCATCACTTAACTAGATTGTGCACTTGATTATAACCTATTAAACATTTTCTTAAACGCCATAATTAGGTTCAAAAAATTTTATGGACCCCTCTCATTTGGTCCCTTTTAGGCTCCAATTGGCCACTTTTGAGTAAAGTAAATCGTAGAAAAGTAGAATTTTTTATTGCTAATGGATGCCTATTTTTAACAAAAAATGACATCTTATTCCTTTCTTTGCCTATAGGCGGAGCCTGCTTTATAAGAGTGACAATCTCTTGAGATTCATGAAGAATCTTAGGGAACTCAACAAGAAAGATTGAACAAATGATCACTTTTTACAGAGGAGGGCACTTATGTTGAATCACAAGTTTCTTAGAAAAAAATTTTTAATGGCAACAATCTGTGCCCTTTCCCTAACGGGAATCGGCTGTAGTAAAAAAGACGCTGCAGATGAATCCAAAAAGGTCGTGCTGAATGTCCAAAACGGGGAAGAAATCCGCCACCTCGATCCGCAGCTAGCGACAGGAATTGGCTCTGCCCACATCGGAGTAAACCTTTTTTTAGGCCTCTATGAATACCATCACAAAACAGGTGCTCCAGAAAAAGACTTAGTTGTTTCTTTCACTAAAAATCAAAGCTCCACAGAATGGACTTTTAAACTTAGAAAAGATGCCAGCTGGGTTAAGCACGAAAACGGCACTGTCACGAAAAAAAGACCTGTAACAGCACACGATGTTGTTTTTTCCTACAAAAGAATGCTTTCACCAGAGTTAGCGAGTGAATACGCTTATATGCTTTACGTTATCAAAAATGGTGAAGCCTACAATAAGGGTAAAATCAAAAATGCTGATGAAATCGGAGTTAAGGCCCTGGACGATTATACAGTTAAGTTAACTTTGGAAGGTCCTGTTCCCACTCTTATTAGTTATCTTCCCCACCACTCATTTCACCTTGTTCCGAAAGAGCCAATCCTAAAACACAAAGAAAAGTGGATCACAAAAGAGCATATCTGGACCAACGGACCATTTGCTTTTAAGGACTGGAAACTTAAGGATAAAATTGTCCTTGTTAAAAACCCACATCATCCTATGAGCAAAGATGTTCAAGCAGATGAAGTTAATTTTAAATTTATTGGAGCTTACTCAACTGATGCTGTAAGGGCCTTCCGCGCTGGTAAAATCGATATCGATTATATGTCTCCTCCAACATCAGAAATTGTTCCTCTTAAAAAGTCTGGCAATTTAGTGGCGGCAAGACAATTGGGGACATACTACATCATGGTGAATACGAAAAAAGAGGCCTTCAAGGATAAGAGAGTTCGTAAAGCCCTAGGTCTAGCAGTTGATAGAAAAAAAATCGTTAAGTACATCATGAAGGCCGGCCAGCAAGCGACCTACTCCCTTGTACCAAATGCTTTCCAAGGGTACGCGCCACAGCCTTTAACTAAAAATGACAACTATGAGGAAAGGATAAAAGAAGCTAAAAAGCTGATGGCCGAAGCTGGATATCCAGATGGTAAGGGTTTTCCTGAAGTTGGTTACCTATACAACACTGCTGAAACACACCAAAAAGTTGCTGTTTCTGTCGCCAAGCAATGGGAGAATGCTCTTGGAGTAAAAATTAAACCATTAAACCAAGAATGGAAGGTTTATTTAAATTCAAGAAAGAGCTTTGATTATGATCTTGCGAGGGCCGGTTGGGTTGCCGACATGGAAGATCCTATTAACTTCCTTGATATGTTTGTCACAGATGGTGGAAACAACAGTACAGGCTTTTCTCATGAAAAATACGATGAGCTTATAGGTAAGGCGAGAATTGAAAATGACCTTCAAAAAAGAAGTAGAATGCTGGAAGAAGCGGAAAAAATCCTTATGGATGAAGTTCCTGTGATTCCTCTTTTCACTTATACGTCTTTAAACTTAAAGCAGAAATATATTTCAGGATTCTACGCAAACAAGCTCGATCAACATGCTCTTAAGTACGTTAAAATCGACTTGAAAAAGAGAAAGGAAATGTTTCCTTCTCTTTAAGAATTTTCTCTTGAGTAAAGTTGGGTAAAGATTAAAAAAGGACATTAACTTGTTTAGTAAAATTATCAAAAGGGTGCTGGCCTCCGTGGCCACCCTTTTTGCCATCATCACTGTATCTTTTTTCATGATGAAGTTCGCTCCTGGAGGCCCTTTTGACCAGGAAAAGTCTCCACCGGAGAATATAAGAAAAGCAATCATGGCCAAGTATCACCTTGATAAGCCTCTTTATAAGCAATACTTCATTTACTTGGGAGGACTTGCCCAACTAGACCTGGGACCAAGTTTCAAAGTCGCCCACCTGACTGTCAACGAGGTCATAAGTGAGGGCATAGGACCAACTTTAAAGCTTGGAGCGCTGGCCATGTTCATTGCCGTTAGCTTTGGACTTATTATTGGTCTTATTGCCGCCCTAAACCACAACTCCTGGATGGATCATTTGGTTATGAGTACGGCCATGCTAGGGATCTCCATCCCCAATATGGTCTTAGCACCCATCCTCCTCCTCTTTCTAGGGATAAAGATGAGGCTTCTCCCCGTCTCAGGACTTGAGACAGCGAGTAGTTATATACTTCCGGCATTTTGCCTTTCCCTTTTTTTTATCGCCAATATAGCGAGGTTAACAAGAGGGTCTATGCTGGAAGTTTTAAGCTCAAATTATATAAGAACGGCCAGATCAAAAGGTCTGCCGACTTGGCATATAGTTATCTTCCATTGCCTTAAGCCGACACTTATTCCTGTTGTCAGCTATTTGGGACCAGCGACAGCGGGAATGCTCGCAGGCTCTCTTGTCATAGAAAAAATTTTCGTGATTCCAGGAATTGGAAGGCAATTCGTCGACTCTGCTTTTGCCAGAGATTATACGATGGCACTCGGGATGATCCTCTTTTACTGTACGCTTGTCGTTTTCTTTAACGCTCTTGTTGACATCAGTTATATGTTTTTAGATCCGAAAATAAGAAAGTAGGCACTGTAAAGAATTAGAAAGAAACTTAGGGTGAAAAGGAATTAAGTATGATTGCAGATCCAAAAAAATTAGATGAAAAGCTGAAGCGGTTGGATGAAAGCGATTTTGAAGAGGGAACGTCCCTTCTAGAAGATAGCGCACGAAAATTTAAAAAGAATAAAATGGCGGTTTTTGGCTGCTTCATGATTACTTTTCTTTTCCTCCTTTCACTTTTTGCAAAGCTTGTCACTCCCTACTCTTATGACGAAGGAAAACTGGAAAATCAAAACTTTCCTCCAACGTGGTATAAATCATTCCTCCCTCAAACATTAAAAAGAGAGCTCCTTGATTACGGAAGACAGCAAAAAGAGGAAACAAAGGGAGCTGAGGATGACTTTTTCAGTGATTTAGGTGGCGCTGAAGGCGCAAGTGACAGACCTTCCCTAAAACCATCCTCACTTAATTTCCTAGGGCAAATGGCCAATGGCTCTATCTCACACTTAGAAAAAGAGCACCTGATCACTTACCTCGAGATGCCCTTATCAGAGCACCTTTTAGGAACAGATGAACTTGGACAAGATATTTTAAGCAGGCTTATCTACGGAATGAGGCTTTCACTCCTTCTAGCATTAACTGTGACAATTGTGAGTGTTTTTATTGGGATAGCTTATGGATCTATTTCCGGATATTATGGAGGCTTGGTTGATCAAATTATGATGAGGTTTGTCGACTTTCTCTTTGGTGTCCCTTTTATCTTCCTGGTTATCCTCTTAATGGTCTTTTTCGGAAGGCACGTTTTTTTAATCTTTGTAGGTCTTGGGCTAATTTACTGGATCGTATTGGCAAGGATTGTGAGGGGACAAATTTTGTCCTTAAAAGAAAAAGAGTTTGTCATGGCGGCCATCAGTAACGGCGTCAGTGAGAGAAAAATTATTTTTAAACATTTAGTTCCAAACGTTCTTGGACCAACTATTGTTTTTTCAACACTCTTAGTCCCCCAGATTATGCTGTTAGAAGCCTTTTTAAGTTTTATTGGACTTGGAATATCACCCCCTGACGTCAGTTTAGGAATCATGATTAATGACGGTGCTTCGGTTTTAACGAGCTTTAGTTGGCCAATAATTTTTCCAGGCTTCATCTTCTCCCTCATGATTTTTTGTATGAATTTCATAGGAGATGG
>DKQD01000084.1 GCA_002474345.1 Bacteriovoracaceae bacterium UBA7317 | reverse complement strand
ATTCCAATTTTTTTTGTTTTCATAAAACTCTTTTATATAGGAAATAATTCTTTTAAGGTCTTTAACTTCTAAGGTTGGAAACATGGGGAGAGAGAGGCATTTCTCATAAAAACTTTCGGCAATTGGATACATTCCCTGTTTGAAACCTTTCTTTTTATAAAGGCTTAAATAATGAATAGGAATGTAGTGAACTTGCGTATAAATCTTACGCTCTCTTAGAAAAAGATAGAGCTCTTTTCTCTTTTCAGCCTGGACAGCATAAAGGTGATAAGCGTGAAAAAAGCCTTCCCTCGCTTTAGGAAGAACGAGAGGAAAAAACTTTAATTGTTCATTATAAAAACGAGCGATCTCGTTCCGCCTCCTAACAGAATCTTTTAGTTTTTTCAGTTGAGTTGTCGCTAAAGAGGCTTGAATATCAGTTAAGCGGTAATTATAACCCAAAGACTCTATATCATATTCCCATAAACTATCCTTTGATTTTTCCATGTTATGGGACCTTAAAAGCTTTAATTTTTCATAGAGGCTTTTATTATTTGTTGTAATAACACCTCCCTCTCCTGCAGCGATATGCTTCACTGGATGGAGGGAAAAAACGCTGAGGTCCGCATATTTACAGCTTCCTGTTTTATTGATTGTTCCAGCTTGATCTCTAAAAGAAGAACCTGGCGCATGGCAATTATCTTCGATGACCCAAAAATTATATTCCTTCGCTAAATATTTTAGTCTTTCACCGTCTATTGGATGACCAGCATAACTTACGGGTATGACGCCTGCGTAAGTTCCCTTCGGACTCCTTTTGAGCTTTTCTTCAAGCTTAGAAAGATCCATTGTGTAGGTAACGGGATCAATGTCACAAAGATCCACTAAGCCACCGCAATAGAGTACGCAGTTAGCAGACGCAGCAAAAGTTAAAGGAGAAGTGATCACCTTTTGATTTTTTTCGAGACCTATGGCCATACAAGAAAGGTGGAGTGCAGCTGTTGCATTCGAGACAGAAACGGCGAATTTTGATCCCATTTCTCTGGAAAAGTCTTCTTCAAAATGAGATACGGATGGTCCCTGTGTAAGGAAGTCTGACTTCAGCACTTTTGTGACGGCATCAATATCACCTTGGTCTATACTTTGCTTCCCATATCCTATTACCACATCAGACCTCCAGAGAAGGATCTACATGGGTTTTAATTTGTTCTCTTATTTCCGTGACACTCAGAAAATGCTCGTTTTCTCCGGAGTTATAACGAAAACCGATGGGTACTTTTTTGGCCTGGTAAAAATCAATAAACTTTTCAACATTGAGGTTTCTATTATTCGTTGAAGGACAAATAACGTAGTGGTTGCCTAGATCCAAAGTATTAAATGAGTCCGTTTCTGTAATCATCTCCTCATGTATTTTTTCACCCGGCCTAATTCCTGAGATCACAAATTTTGCAGAAGGAGCTATCGCCTTGGCCACATCTGTAATTTTATAGGAAGGAATCTTAGGAACAAATAGCTCTCCCCCCCAGGCATTCATTAAAGCATTTAAAACAAAATCAACGCCTTCCTCTAAACTAATACTAAATCGTGTCATTCGCTCGTCAGTAATCGGGAGGGTTCCTTCGTTCATTTTATTAAGAAAGAAAGGAATCACGGAACCACGTGACCCAAGGACATTTCCATATCGCACGACAGAAAACCTCAAGTCGCGGTTACCAACAATATTATTTGCAGCGACGAATAGTTTATCGGAACACAATTTAGTGGCCCCATACAAATTAACAGGAGAAGCCGCCTTATCAGTTGAAAGGGCAACCACTCTCCGCACTTTAGAGGTCATACAGGCATCGATGATGTTTTGTGCCCCTAAGACATTCGTTTTAATGCACTCCATTGGATTATATTCAGCGGTTGGAACCTGTTTTAAAGCTGCAGCGTGAACAACGAAGTCAACTTCGTCCAAGGCAATATGAAGCCTTTCTTTATCCCTGACGTCACCAATAAAAAACCTCATTCGGTTGCTAGCTAGGTGCTCTTTAAAACAAGGGTCGTTCATCATTTCAAATTGTTTGAGCTCATCCCTCGAAAATATAATAATTTTTTTTACATCATAATTATTAAGGACTCTTTGAATAAACTTTTTTCCAAAAGAACCAGTTCCACCTGTTACCAAGATAGTACTTCCATCAATCATAGTGGACCTCTCTCCCTAAAATAAAAAAACCTAGTAATTAAGTTTTTGGTAGAATAATCTTACTAGAGGTGGACTCCGTTCTCAATAACAAAGAGATTTTAAGATGCTAAAAAATATTTTTTTTGATTTCGACGGTGTTATTTTAGACTCTGTGCAAAGCAAGACTAATGCTTTTTTCAAACTTTACGAACCATATGGTGCAGAAGTCGCCAACAGAGTTGTCAATTACCATTTAAAATATGGCGGTCTTTCACGTTTTGAAAAGTTAAGATATTTTGAAGAGATAATCCTTGAAAGGAAAACAAATCAAAAACAGATTGACGAGCTTGCCAAAAAGTTTAGAGAACTCTGCTTTAATGAAGTCATCAATTCTAGTTATGTTGAAGGAGTCATTAATTTTCTAGACAAGTGCCAAAAATTAGAGAAAAGAATGTGGGTTATATCAGGTACTCCACAAGAAGAACTCCGAGAAATTGTAAGGTATAAAAAGTTAGATCATTATTTTCTTGGAGTTTTTGGTACTCCAGGGAAAAAAACAGATTGGGTCAACCAGTTAACCAAAGAGCATGATCTCGATAGAAAAGAGTCTCTTTTCATAGGAGATGCCCTTACTGACTATGAGGCCAGTAGAAATTGTGAGCTTTTATTCCTATTAAGGGAAACAAACGACAATCTCAACTATTTTAAGGATATAGATTGCTTTCGTATGAATAACTTTAAAGAAATTCCAGGAAACTTGGAAAAAAACCTTTAAGAAACCCCATAAATTGACTTTCCCATAAAGTATTGACTTAATGATTAAAAACCCTTTCTAAAGGTTTTGATTATGGAGCTTCTTTTCTTAGTGGGAGTTTTTTTTATTATTCTTGGGTCTTATAAGGCTTCAAAAAAACCTATCCTTGTCGTTCCTATATATCTACTTCTGGGCATTCCCTTTTTTTCAACGTCTTTTAATTTTGATATAGGAAGAGTCCCCTTGACTTTTTCCAGACTTTTTCTTTTCTCGTTTATTTCACTCCTCATTTTGAATCTTATAAGAAAAAGAAGGCATGTCATTAATTTAAAAAGCTGTGCGAATTTCTTAAAGGTCAGTGGGTATTATTTTGGGATAGGAGCTTTTATATCTCTTTGTCATTACCTAACCCAAGGTCACTTCCCAACCCAATTTATAAAAAATATAGTGATTTCTTCATGGTGCCTTATTTTTATTTTCATACCCTTTAAAAAGGAAGAAGAGGATACTTTTATAAAGTTTATGGCCATGAGTTCAATATTTATTACCCTACTCTACCTCCCCCACAGTTTCCTCTATTCAGTTATTCTAAAAGTTTCCTCCGATGGTTTGGCAAGAGATATTCAAGTAGGAGTTGGTGCCGGCGCAGGAATTCCTTTAGATGTAGCAAAAAAAATCTTTCTTTTTCCTATTTCAGACCCTCTCTTAAAATTCCCAAAAGCAGCTTTATTTGCACTAGATAATCCAGCAAATCGTAAATTTATGCTTCTGCTTCCAGCTCTTTTCTATTTCTTCTTTAGATTTTTTCCCTCTATTAAGAAGAAAAAAGATACCTTATTTTTTATAGGCTTTTTTTTAATAAGCTTCTTTTTTGTTTACCTACAACAAATCCTAAGCATGATTGGAACTTTCATTTCCCTAATGTTTATAGGGATCCTTTGGGTAAACTCTCCAAAGATTAATTTTCAAAAATTATTCATTTTTGTCACACTTCTTTCAGTGTGCTTCCTTTTTGTTTATAAAATGCCTTTTTTAAAAGAGGGTGGTAAGTCACGCTTTAATTCTTTAATTCAAAAGCATAAGGTTGAAAATGTTGAAAAAATCGAATCGGCTTCAATCGGGGATAGAATTGAAAACTTAAATAGGTTTTCAATGTTTTATACGGCGATTGTTTATCATAGTCAAAACAAAAGTCTTTTAAGAGGAGCCGGGTTCCCTAAAACAAGTACATTTTCTCATGATTATGGCTTTACAGGCCACGCTTATCTACTAGATGTTATCCTTGCACTAGGAGTCCCCTTAGGGATCATCTATACTTTTCCTTTTTGGGGCCCTTTATTTCTAATATTTCTAATGTGCCTCTTTCAATTTAAAAAAGTGAAAAAAGAAGAATCATTTCTTTTTTGGATATTTTTCTTTTGGACATCTTTTCTTATGTCATCAGTGGGCATATTTGGCTATCAATCCTCAGACCAGGCCATTCAATTTGGAATGCTCTTCCTTTTCCTTCGTAAATATATGCCCTTTTTTAAAGATCTCGTTCAAATTTTTTCGGATCGCTCCTTTGAAAACAATGATATCAAACCTGAGGAAGTTAAAGCCTAATGACTTCACATTTTTTGACCTTAAGTATATATTTCAAATTTAAAAACGGAGGCGCTACCAATGAATATTCTCGTGACATCAACCTCTTTTTTAGACACTCCGGGTAAACATCACGATCTTTTAAACTCCAAGGGTTATAAAATTGAATTTCTTAGAGGTCCTTTAGTTGAATCGGATATTTATAACGTTATCCATAAATATGATGGCATCGTTTGCGGAGATGATGAATACACTGAGAAAGTTCTTAAAAAAGGAGCCGAATCTAAAGTCAAAATTATTTCAAAGTATGGTGTAGGACTCGACAAAATAAACCTCAAAAGTGCAGGAAAACTTGGTATAGAAGTTAGAAATTGCAAAGGAGTGAACCACTCAACAGTGGCCGAACACGTATTCACACTTCTTTTAAGCTTCTCAAAAAATATGCATCTGCATCTTAAAAAAGGTTGGGAAAGAAAAACTGGATTTGAAATAAAAGGAAAATCTATTGGGATCGTAGGCCTCGGAAACATTGGTAAAGCTGTAGCCCGGATTGCAAATGCCTTTGAGATGAATGTTTTGGGGTTCGATAAAATCTATGACGAATCTTTTTTAAGAGAAAATAGCATTAAAAAATGCCAAAGCATTAACGAACTTGTCGAGGAAAGTGATATCATTACACTTCATCTTAATTTAAATAAAAGCACTAAGCATATTATTAACAAAGAGTTACTCAATTTTTTCAATCAAACAAAAATACTCATAAATACCGCCCGATCTAATTTGGTAGATCTAGAAGCCTTACTTGAAAAATTAGAATCAAACAAAATTGGTGCCTATTTAACTGATGTCCTGGACTTTGAGCCTATGGTAGAAGACCACCCTCTTAAAAAGTTTTCAAATGTCTATATAACTCCCCACGTCAGTTCGAGAACAAAAGAGAATGTAGAAAAACAAGGACTCATGGCCGTTCAAAATTTATTTAACTTTTTTGACCAGAGACCTTTCAATTAGGTTAAATAAAAGAAACATAAAAATAAAAATAAAAAAGAGAAGAAGTTCTGCTCCGTGACCTGCGAAAATCTTATATTTATCCAAGTCTTGGAAAATATAGCATGAACCAATAACAAAGAGATTAACTGATAGAAGGAAAAAAACTGATTTATGATGTGAAAAACCACTATCAACTAATATATGGTGAATATGGTTTCTGTCCGGCTGAAAAATTCCCTTCTTGTTCCATAAACGCCTTAATATAATCCGGATAGTATCAAAAATAGGAATAATGAGAATTGAAATTGCAATAGTAGGGCCTGATTTGAAGATAACAGCATCAGCATTGTATTCAATAAAATGAATAGCAAAAATTGAACACATTAAACCAACTATGAGAGAGCCAGTATCGCCCATAAAAATCTTTGCTGGTGTTTTATTGAAATAAAGAAACCCAGCTAGACTCCCCGTAAGGGCAAAGCAAAGGATTGACCAGTTTTCCAAACCTAAGTAATAAAAGAAAGCCCCAAAAGCAACAGAGGAAATCATCCCTATTGAACCAGCTAGGCAATTGATTCCATCGATGAGGTTAATCGCATTAATAATCCCAGTGTAAACGAAAAAAGAAAGGACATAAGACCAAAAAGTTGAAATTTCATACACTCCAAAAAGGCCATATAAGCTCGTAAGTTTAATTCCCGCAAAATGGATAATAACAAACGAAGCGAAGGCCTGAACAATAAACTTTTTGTAATGAATAATGTCATATATGTCGTCTTTAATTCCAATGAAAAAAAGGATGATAAGGGCACAAATGATATATTGAAGATTTATAGAAGTTTCAGGGTTTAACCAAAGGGTACTACTAATGATAAATGCTGCAAAAATAGCGACTCCCCCAAGAGTTGGAGTACTCACTGAGTGCAGTTTTCTTGGGCTCGGATTATCATTTAAATTCTTAAGCTCAGAGATTTTTATAATTGTTGGAATCGACAGAATAGTCAGAAAGCAAGCAGTAAAAAAAGATCCTAAGATTGCAAGAGTCATAAGTTAGTCACATACCTCAACATCTTATCCGCTAAAACTTTCCGGTCATAGGCTTTTAAAAATTGTAAATAGGCCTTTGATTCAATACTTCCTCTATTATTTTTCATAAGGAAGAGTTTTTCAATAAATTTTTGTTTGTTTTCTGGTTCAAAAAAGTGGCCTAATTCGTAGTCTTCAACCATTTTTCTTGCCTCGCCATCAACTCCAATCAAAATTGGTTTTTTCATGGCCCCGAGTTCAAAAATTTTTGATGGAATAACAGACCTAAAGGTTTCTGATTTTTTTAAATTAACCAGTCCTACATCAAACGTTTCTATCATTGAAGGCACTTCTTTTTTAGGAATTGAGTCAAAAAAATGAACATTTGCCAGGTTAAGCTCTTTGGCCCGTGCCCTCAACTTTTTTCGAACGGCTCCATCACCCACAAAGTAGAACTTTATATCTTTATCAAGGAGTTGAACATCTTTTGCGCATTCAAGGATAAAATCAAGGCCGTGGGCCAAACCTAGAGTTCCCATATAGCCGACGATAAAATCTTTCTTGTTTTGTATTTTTTGCCCAGGTTGAAAAAGACCTGTATTAATTCCATTTTTAACAACAAAGATTTTAGAATCATCAATATTTTTCTTCAAAAGATAGTCTCTAAAGGAGTCTGTTACGACAACTAACCTGTTGCAAGTCCGGTAAAAAAGAACTTCAAACTTTTCGAGAGTTTTGATTATAAAATTCCTCTTCATCGAGCCAACAGCGAGGATAGATTCAGGCCAAATATCCCTGACCTCCATAATCCAAGGGCACCTTTTTAACAATTTCAAATAAAGACCCGTAAAGTTTACAAAAAACTGGGGAGAGGTTGTAACAATTCGGTCCGCTTTTAAAAATGTTCCAACAATAATGGCCATAAAAGCAAAGCTTAAATAATCCAGTGCTCTTTTTAAAAACCCCTTATTTTCCGCCACATAACTCCACACCCTAATGACTTTAATTCCAGAAATTTCATCAACTTGGAAAAGCTTGTTTTTAAAACCTGGATAAACTCTTCCCTGCGGGAAATTCGGTGTGCAAGTCAAAACTGTGACTTTGTGCCCCTTCTCAACCCACTCACGACAATGCTCATACGTTCTCGATGCAGGAGCATTGACCTCAGGAGGGAAGTTATCAGAAATAAAGAGAATCCTCATAAAAAATCTCGTCTCCTAGTTAAACATCTTTCGAGTATCTACTAAAGGCTTAACAATTTTCAATTCTTTGAAAGCATCATGATCAGTTAATAAAACAAAGAGATCACTCCAGTTTTCTAGCTCATCATAATGGAACATCTTATGACTCCATTTTTTCACAAAAGGGTCATGACACCGAACCTCTAGGCCTTCTTCTAGTAATTCCTCTACAATGCCTAAAGCAGGTGTTTCTCGACAATCATCAACATTTTTCTTATAGGCCACCCCTAATATACCTATTTTTTTACCATGTTTTTTGGCCTCTTTAATAACCCTCTCTGCAACAACACGAGGTCTTTCATCATTGATCTTTCTGGCCAAATTAATAAGCCGTGCCTTTTCGTTGCCTTCAGATAAAAAGTGGGGGTCTACAGCAATACAATGCCCTCCAACACCAGGACCGGGAGAAAGAATATTAACTCTAGGATGCCTGTTGGCCAATTCAATGGCCTCGAAGGAATCTACTTCATATTTTTGAAGAATAAGATCAAACTCGTTGGCCAAAGCAATATTAACATCTCGGTATGTGTTTTCCATCAGCTTAACGCATTCTGCAGTAGTAGCGTCAGTCATCAAAAGGTTGCCTTTAATAAATTTCCCATAAATTTCTTTTGCAAGACGACCTGCCTCAGCACTCATTCCACCTATCAACCGGTCATTGTTTATAATTTCATGAAGGGTATTTCCAGGAATGGCCCTTTCAGGGCAATGACAGATCAAAACTTTTTTGCCTTTCTCTTCAAAGAGGGGAGAAATAATATCACGGCAAGTCCCTGGCTTCATTGTAGACTCTAAAATAACGAGGGCCCCGTCCGAAACATAG
>DKQD01000024.1:9221-10059 GCA_002474345.1 Bacteriovoracaceae bacterium UBA7317 | reverse complement strand
ACTGCTGCCTCCCGTAGGAGTCTGGACCGTGTCTCAGTTCCAGTGTGGCCGGTCGATCTCTCAACCCGGCTAGACATCGTCGCCATGGTAGGCCATTACCCCACCATCAAGCTAATGCCCCGCAGGCTCATCTTCTGGCAAGTGCATAGTATAGAGGCACTCTTTAAACAACTACTTTCAAATTTGTTGTCATTATGCGGTATTAGCTAAAATTTCTTCTAGTTATCCCCCACCAAAAGGCAGATCACCTACGTGTTACTCACCCGTGCGCCACTGTACTCACTCCCGAAAGAGCTTTCTCGTTCGACTTGCATGTGTTAAGCATGCCGCCAGCGTTCGTTCTGAGCCAGGATCAAACTCTCCAAGCTACATAAACAAAAATTTATGGATTTTTTTTAATAGGAATTCTATTAAACTAGGAAACTGACTTATGAGTCAATTTATCGGCACAGTAATTCAACAATTAGAACAAAAATAACTTTAACGTCATTACTGCCTAGTTACGCCGAAATTCTCATATGGCTTCTTCTCGTCTTGCCCATTAAATGGGCTTTTATCTATTTAATTGTAAAAGAACTAGGCAATCAAAATGGTGGAGATGATAGGACTCGAACCTACTACCTTCACAGTGCAAATGTGACGCTCTCCCAGTTGAGCTACACCCCCAACTACTTGCTGATTGCTTTAGAGTGAAAGGAATTTAATCCTTTCCTTTTTTCCTGTCAAACCTTTTTTTTATTTTTTTCTTGTTTTCTTTTGCTTTTTTTTCCAAAATTCTATGAACGACCTTTATTTAGGGACAAAAATGAAAAAAGTATTATTCTTATCTTTTGCACTT
>DKQD01000024.1:0-8826 GCA_002474345.1 Bacteriovoracaceae bacterium UBA7317 | reverse complement strand
TTCATCATCTGATGGTAAAACTCTTCTTGTCGATAAGAGAGGCCTCTCATTATCCTATGGATTAATTAAAACTATTCATGGAACGATTACTGTTAAGTTTTTTCCAAAAAAAGCACCAAAAAGTGTCCAAAGGTTCCTAACATTAGTTCAAACAGGCTTTTACGATGGGCTTTCTTTCCATCGCGCCATTAAAAACTTTGTTATTCAAAGTGGTGACCCCACCAATTCAGGGTTTGGAGGAAGTGGTGTTAAACTTAAGCAAGAATTTAACAATTCGCCGCATATAAAAGGAACACTCGCTTTAGCAAGGGACAAAGACCCTGATAGCGCAGACTCTCAATTTTATATTGCGCTTTCAACACTACCTCATTTAAACGGAAAATATACTGTTATTGGTCAAGTTACGAAAGGACTTAGCATTTTAGATAAGATAACCAAAGGAGATAAGATTATTTCTTTTACCTATAATCCTAACCCCTATTAAGAAAAGATATATTTATTTACCATGCCTTTCACCATCTTTTGTATAGATGAATAGCTTAAGAACAATAAGTGCGATAATAAGAATCGGAATTACTCCGCCCCAGTTACTCATTGAAAATTGATCCTCTTTAGGCCTTTCCACTTCTTTGTGAACAACTGATGATTTATACTGCTTACTCATTTTTCCTCTTTTTTTGTTAAAGTAGTTTTTATCTATACATACCTTCTAAAACCAGAAAAAAAGCATATGCTCCAGCACTTAAGGGAATTAGAGCGATAAATTTTAACCAAGCTTTTTCTTCCTTAAGGTGCATGTACCACCAACCAACAGCGAAAGCTTTAATTACCGCCAATAAGGTTAGTCCAACGCCCTTACCAAATTTGCCTAAAAAATGCATATCTGGAATATACAATTCAAGGATAGTAAGAACACCTAAAGCAAAAAAGACCCACATGTATTCTTTGGTATGACCTTTGTATTCTTCAGAATGATCAGACATATTTACCTCATTTTTATATCTTAGATATTAAATACTAACTTCTATTTGCCAATAGTCCTACATCAACCATCATCTGGTTGAGACTAAATTTATTGGTTGCGTAATAACCCCTTACCCATCCATCTGAATCAACCAAAACAAACTTCTCACTGTGTACAATATCAAAAAGAGTGGAATCCTTTGAAGAGTGCTCAATGGGCACTTTAAAACCACCTGTAATTAAATCTTTTAAGGAATCTTTAGGTCCTGTTAAGAATGACCAGACAAAAGGATTTGCCTGGAGCTTTCTTGCGTATTTGTATAGCACTTTAGGCGTATCTACTTCCGGATGAACAGAAAAAGTTGTAATAACAACCTTTTTATTTAATCCTCTAATTCTCTTTTGAATTTCCTGCAATTTTTTCATTTGCTTTGGACAAACAGTTGGACAAGAAGTGAACATAAAATTGGCTATATAGATACGACCCTTAAGTTCTTTTGAACCATAAGGTTTTCCAAAGCTATTTAATAGGTTGAACTCAGGTATCTTATAGAGCTTAGGAAGGGGAGGTGGAAGCTCTCTCTTAAATGACCTTGCCAAAGGATAAACAAACAAAAATGAAGCGAGGATTAGCCAAAAGGCTTTTTTACCTACAATTCTCTCCAAGAAATTATTTTCTCTTCTAAATTTTCTTAAACTTACTGCTTCCATAACTTACTAACTTCTTATTCCTGATAATCTTATTTATTTTTTTCTATAGAATTAATAAATGCTTTCCTCTTAGCTTGATCTTTTTTAAAGCCCTGAAGATACCTAACGTAATACGCCAACGCCCATATCTCATTATCTTCAATAACATCTTTCCAGCTCGGCATAGCAGCTCCGCCAGCACCTGCCAAAAGTCTCATATATATATCGTTGATTGCTATCCTCTCAGGATCCTTAAGACCTTTTTCTTCTTTCATTGTTCCAACAGATCTTAATTCATGCATAGTAAAATCTGGGGGCATTACTTTGTATCCATGCTCTCCCTCTTGTAGTTTTAATTTGTACATCTCTTCATCAAATTCTTCTATCGCTTCATCATTTATTTTCAAGGAAATTTTATTTAATTCTTCATGAGAAACATAAGCTCTGTGGCATGATTGGCATTGTGCCACGACATGATAAACTTCCTTTCCTTTTTCTATTGCAAAACTTTTATGAGATGCACCATATGGATCTTTACCAACGACTAGTTTTTTTCCTAATTTTTTATCCTTACCTTCCCAGGCTTTTGGAGCGAAAGTTTTAATGTATTGGATAACATTATAGACTTGCTCTTTACTCATATCCCAAGGAAGCATCGCAGTTCCATTTAAACCATGCTTTATAATTTTATAAAGAGTATCATCGTGGGGAAGCTCACCAGCAACGACATGACCAAATTTGTAAATTCCAAGCTTAAAGTTCCTCGGAGGCGGGAATAAACCTTTTCCAGAAACTCCATTTCCGTCACCATTAAAACCATGACAGCTTACACAATAATCCATATAAACTGATTTACCGTCATTGAGTTGATCAGCCGTTGCATAAACACCACCTGCGAAAAACTTTCCTTCATGAAAAGTACTCTCCTTACAAGAAAAAAGTAATGTCATTAAACAAATCAAAACAAAATAAGGCTTTATTTTCCTCATAAAATTCCTCTTAAGTTAACCTCATAAAACAAAAAGGGTTATATAAATTAAAACCCATACAACACCTAAAAAATGCCAAAAAGCACTTATGTTCCTAACAACGTTTTCTTTAAGCTCTTTTAATTCAGGAACCCTGAAAACCTTAGCAACTAACCAAAGCTTTAGGATTACTGCAAGAACCATATGACCAACATGGGTCCAAGTAAAACCATAAATTAACGAAGCATATATTCCTGTACCTTGAAAAATACCCCTGTCTCTTAGGCTTTCCCACAAAGTAAATTGGGACCCGATGAAGCTAAAGCCTAGAATCAAAGATAACAAACCTACATACTTTGCTACTTTTTTTTCTCCTTTCTTTATCGACCTTTCCACTACCACCAGCGTAATACTACTCAAAACAATGAAAAGTGTGCTGAGTGATGGGATTCCTAAGCCAACTCTGTCCATACCCATAGGTGGCCATTCTTGGGCATTAAATCTGAATATTGCATATCCTAGGAAAAAGACAGCAAAAAGCATCGTGAATGAGACGAGGGTAATAATCATAGCAATTGAGTTAGCTATATTCTTCCCCTCGTGATCTATGTTCATGGCACTTTCTTTAGCGACCATAACTTTAACCCACTTTGCCCTTTTTTCAAGTCTCGTTAACTAGTAACGAGCTCTTCGGTTTGATATTGAAAATCTTTCCCATCTTTTAGATTTGGGTTACCCAATTCG
Organism: Bacteriovoracaceae bacterium UBA7317; assembly: GCA_002474345.1. Taxonomy (GTDB): domain Bacteria; phylum Bdellovibrionota; class Bacteriovoracia; order Bacteriovoracales; family Bacteriovoracaceae; genus UBA7317. Next base: position 5,461 of record DKQD01000024.1, on the reverse strand, counting down.
TGGGGGCCACACTTCACGACAGGAATATCTTTAAAGTTATAACTTGGAGCTGGAGAAGGAATTGTCCATTCCAAAGTACCAACTTTCCAAGGGTTTGCCACTGCCTTCTTTCCGTTCCAAACACTCCATAAGAAGTTGAAGAGAAAGATAAACTGAGAGCCTCCAAGCAGTAGGGCGGAAATCGTGACAAACTCATTCATAGGAATCAATCGCCTTAACTCTTCGTAGTAAAAAGGGTTGTAGATTCTTCTATGCATCCCACCATACCCGATAAAAAGCATTCCCATAAAAACGCCGTTTATTCCAAGCATTGTTAGCCAAAAATGGATCTTTCCCCAAAACTCACTCATCATGGTTCCAAACATCTTAGGCATCCAGTAGTATATACCAGCAAATCCACCTAGAAGAACAGAGGCTGCCATCGTGTAGTGAAAATGTCCCACAACAAAGTAAGTATCATGAAGATAAAAATCTGTTGTAGTTGTTCCAAGATAAAGACCCGTAAGTCCTCCAAGCCCAAAAACAAAAACAACACCCAATGAGTAAAGCATCGGAGTATCAAACCTTATTGAACCTTTCCAAATTGTACCCAACCAATTCCCAAAAAAGATTGCTGAAGGAATCGAAATGGTCATAGTCAGGGTCATAAACGATTGAGTTAAAAGAGGGCTCATTTGAGTCGTGAACATATGATGACCATATACAAGAATAGAAAGTACCGAAATTGAAACCATCGATAATGCAGTTGCTTTAGCAGCAAAAGCAGGTTTTCTAGAAAAGAAAGAAAGAAGGTCTGAAACGATACCCCATGCTGGAAGAATCAAAATATAAACTTCAGGGTGACCAAATATCCAAAAAACATGCTGATACAAAATTGGGTCTCCTGATCCACTTGTTGCAGCAGCTCCTGCCAGGAAAAAAGATGTTCCAAAGACCCTATCAAAAATTACAAGCAAACATCCTGCGCCCAATACAGGAACAAAAATCGCATTTAAAATGGCTGTCATCCATATACCCCATATTGTAAGAGGCATATCAAAGTAACCCATACCTGGAGCTCTTAAAGTGATAATCGTAGTGATATAATTAACAGCCCCAAGGATAGAGGAAATACCTATCGTAAAAATAGCCATATACCATAAAGTCTGACCTACCCCCGGGCTTCCAAAGGTGAGTGCTAATGTCGGATAGGATGTCCACCCCCCTGCTGCAGCTCCAAGAGGTGTGAAGAGGGCCGAAAGTAAAAGAGCCCCCGATATAAAGAAAAACCAATAAGAAAGCATATTCAATAACGGGAAAGCCATATCCCGACACCCAATCATAAGCGGTATACAGAGGTTTCCAAACGCTCCGATCAAAAGTGGAGTAATTGCATAGAAGATCATTATCGTTCCATGCTGCGTAAAGAGCATTGCATACGTGTCTGGAGGCACAATTCCGTTAGTATGAGGGAATAAAATACTCCCCAGAATAGGAAAAGATTGCCCAGGATAGGCTAAAGTCCACCTAATTAGGAGCGCCATAATCCCACCTACTCCCAAAAAGAATAGGCCTGACCAAAGAAATTGCTTGGCAATAACCTTGTGATCAAATGAGAATATATATTTTCCTAAAAAGGTTTTTGGTACCGGGTGCGCGTGCTGCTCAAAAAAAGCCATACTAACAGTCTCCCTTTATCCGATCTAATCTTTACTTATATTTATTTAAGTTTTCCACAATTACAAAAATCTTAGCGTACTTCCCACTTCCAACCCCAATAAAGGTTTAAGTCTTCAGGATCATTAACTTCCATTGCCACTCTTTGAGCTTGTCCTAACCAACTCTCAAAGTCTTCTGGCGTATAAGTGGTTAATTTAGCTCCCATCATGTAATGGTGTGTTCCACACATTTCCGCACAAGCAATTGGCCACTTCCCTGCCTTATTTAGCTCCATCCAAATCCTCGAGATTCGACCAGGCATAGCATCAACCTTTCTTCTCGCGTTTGGTAGGAAAAAAGAATGAATAACATCTTTTGACGTTACTTGAAATAGTAACTTTCTATTGATTGGAACTCTAAGGTCATTGACGGTTACAACATCATCTTGAGTATTGAAAACCTCATCTTTTCCTGCATATCTAAACTTCCAAACCCATTGCTGAGCCATGACCTGAACCTTTAAGGGTTTCTCTTCTTCTTTAGGCCAATTTAAGAAAACGTTTCTTAAATCGTTGTTTGATATTGCGGAAATTGTGGCGTCAATACCTATAAAAACCGCAACTCCGATAATGGTGACAGTCCAAATGTGAACTGGTTTATTCCCGTAGGTGTAAAGCGGTTTTTTATTTTTTTTGTGATGGTAAATAAAAGCAAAACCAAAAAGGCCTGCACAAACTAAAATGAAAAAGAAGAGGTTCATATAGGTCGTGTAGTTGAAGAGCCAATCGATAAGATGGCCGTTAACAGAAATATCCTCCGGGGGAACAGTAATATCCCAATAATTAGTACTTTTATAATCAGTACCGTCTTTTGCATTTGCTACAGAAAGCATTAAAGATGTGGCGATCACACCCATTGATGAGACAATAAACTTAAAAATTCCAAATATTCCACTCATAAAACTTAGTCCTTAACGAGTTGACATACTTTTGTTTTAAATAGAAGAGAAAACTACCAGAGTTTATTTTATAATTAAATGGGTATTTTTTCTATTTAAAAAAAATCATTCCTCCTAGAAGAAGAGGGAGGTATATGATTGATGCATAAAAATACATCTTCGCCCACTTCTTTAGTTTAACCCCTTCATCTTGGAAAAATAAACCTAGTGAACTTTGTATGATGAAAGGTATATTAAGCGCCAAAGCGATCCACAAAAAGTGAGGCTTAGCTATGTTGAAATAGACAGGCAGGATAGAAATTAAGCCCAAAATAATCGTAAAAATAAAAATATAAACTTTGGTAAGTCCCAAACCTTTTTGGTTAGGATAAACTTTAATATTTGCGCTCTCATAATCTTCCGCATGGTAAATTGAAATTGCCCAAAAATGAGGCAATTGCCAAATTAAAAGAACTGCAAAAAGACAATAAGCGAATACATCAATAACTCCTGTTACTGATGTCCAACCCATTAAAGGAGGCATAGCACCTGGAATTGCCCCAACATAGACAGCGTATTCACTTTTTTGTTTCATAGGAGTGTAACTAAAAAGATATAAAACAGAAGCAACCAAACCAAGAACACAAGTAATCGGATTTACTGCTAAAAATAAGCCAACATGACCAATAGCTACAAGAAATATACCAAAAAAAAGTGCGTTATTAGGACTTAGTTTACCTGACGGAAGAACTCTTGCTCTTGTCCTTTCCATTTTAGAGTCAACATCCCTCTCAATAAAACAGTTGAGGGCACACGCACCTCCAACAATCATTGAAATAAAGAAAAGGGAATAAATTGCATTCAAATAGTCTATAACTCCTGGAGCCATGATGAAGCCAACCAGACAAGTTGACATAACAAGCAAAGTCAACTTGGGTTTAGTGAGTTCAAAGTAATCCAAGAAAACTCCCCCCATACCCTTTGCTTTTAAATTTTCCCCAATTAATTTCAACGCCCTTATCTCCGCATAGCCTTTCAAAAAATACTCCCACAGCGCATCACAAAAGATCCTTTCAGATAAAGATACATAAACAAAGTTATCACATGAAAAATGAAAAATTTGCTAAAAAAGAGATCTTACTTCTTTTGCCTAAAAAACTTCTATGCCACTATTTCCTATTAAAGTTTTCTGCTAAAGACAATAGTGATTTTGTACTATTTTTTTAATATGAATACCACTTATTACTATTTCTCTTTTTTATGATGATCAAGTAGAAAGCTTTCAGGATTCTTTCCAAAGTTAAAAGGTATTTGTAATGAAAAAACCAGTTAATTATAAAGACTATCTTCAACTCGATAAAATTCTTGATGCTCAACACTGTAAAAGCAAAGAAGTTGGACAAGAGTGTCATGATGAAACATTGTTTATCATTGTTCACCAGGCCTATGAATTATGGTTTAAACAAATTATCCACGAGCTAGATTCAATTATTAAGGTATTCACCCAACCCAAAATTCCTGATTATCAGATGTCACTTATAAGCTCGAGGCTTGAACGAGTTAATCAAATTCAGAAAGTCATTATGGAGCATTTGGTAATACTTGAAACTATGACGCCAATGGACTTCCTGGAGTTCAGAGACCATCTTATACCGGCATCAGGTTTTCAAAGCGTTCAATTTCGAACAATCGAAATAAAGCTCGGCTTAGGCCTCAAGAAAAGGAAAACTGACTTTGAAAACTTTATTTTAGGAAGACTTGCTCCTGAAGACAGAAACTTCCTTGTCGAGTTAGATAAATCACCTTCCTTATTTCAACTTATAGAAAAATGGTTGGAAAGAATACCTTTTATTCAAGAAGAACATTTTGACTTTTGGAGAGAGTTTCAAAAATCAGTAAATGAAATGTTAAAGACTGACAAAAAGTTTATTGAGGATAATTTAACTCTCCCTAAAGAACAAAAATTAATTCAACTTGAGGGCATTGAGGCGACCAAGGAAACTTTTCATTCCTTATTCGATTCAAAAAAGTTCCACTCCCTTAGAACAAATGGAAAGAATAGATTGTCACAAAAAGCGACTCTGGGAGCCCTTTTTATTTTACTTTATAGAGATGAACCAATCTTGTATCAACCTTTTAAAATTTTGAACTCACTTATGGATATAGATGAAAATTTCATTGCATGGAGACACCGCCATGCCCTTATGGCGCTAAGAATGCTTGGAACAAAAATGGGAACAGGAGGATCCTCGGGTCACGAGTACTTAAAAACAGCCGCTGAAGAGAATAAAATATTTAATGATTTGTTTAATCTCTCAACCTTTCTTATCCCTAGATCAAAGCTTCCAGAACTTCCCGTTCAAATTAAAAAAGAGCTCAACTTTAATTTTTCTGGAGACCCCAAGTAAGGAATTAAACTTTTAAAAATTAAAGCTTATATTATTTTTTTCAAGGTAGGGACTGATCCTTTCCTTGAAAAGCCTTTCTGCTTTACTTAAGCTCAGTTGATCCTTTGAGGTGAGGCCTTCGCTTAATTCATCAATCAACTTCTTTTGAATAATACCCAGCTGATAAGCGTGAGCGTAACCAATTAGACTATAAGTCACCATAGCATAACGGGACCTATAAAGGTCCGGAAAGGTTTGCTCTAGTTTATTTTCAATTTGTTTTTTCAATAAAAAACTTGGATCTCCAACCTTATCCTTCATTTCATGAAAATTTTCTAAAGCCATATCAGCAATAGCATTGGCATGCTTAACTCTTTCGTCGGTAAATTGTTGAAAGACAGATTTCCAGTCATCTTGGTTTTTAGAAATAAGATCATCTAAAACGGTACAATCCTCAAAACCGCAATTCATTCCCTGCCCAAAAAAAGGAACAATCGCG